>DASRLM010000065.1:0-7697 GCA_035648455.1 Puia sp.
TCAAATATCTGTGTAAAGCCGTCGTTGCCTGTGGCCGTGCTGTCGCTGTTTGCAGCAGGGTGATCGCTGACCGCGTTATTGCAACTGCAAGCCAGCAGTACGGAAACCGTGAGCATAAGCAACTGCTTAAAGATTTTAAGGTTGTTTTTATTTGTCATTTTTATGTATTTATACTTTTTGAAGGTTCATTGATTCCACAGCTGTCTAATCTTTAATGTCCGTATTTTTCCAGGTCCCGGATGCAGCCGAGTCGAGTACAGCCTGGCAAACCTTCTGCGTTTGATGGGCCTCGGTGAAAGTGGGTGAGCAGGGTTCCCCGGTTTCCATGCTTTTCAGGAAGTCGGCCACCTGGTGAACAAAAGAATGTTCGTAGCCAATACCGAGCCCGGGTACCCACCATTTATCCATATAGGGATGATCTCCGTCCGTGACATGGATAGAGCGCCAACCCTTAACCCTTGATTCATCCGCATTATCGAAATACTCCAGACGGTTCAAATCATGCAGATCCCAGCGAATGGAAGCATCGGCCCCGTTAATTTCAAACGTATATAATGCTTTATGTCCCCGTGCATACCGCGTAGATTCAAATACCCCCATCGATCCGTTATTAAAATGACAAAGAAACGCACAGGCATCATCAATACTTACTTTCTCTACTTTCCCGGTAAGCTGGTGCATCCGCTCTTTAACAAAAGTCTCCGTCATGGCCGTCACATTTTTAATGCCTCCATTCAGCCACATGGCCGTATCAATACAATGCGAAAGCAGGTCTCCCAATACGCCCGATCCGGCTACCGCTGCGTCCATCCGCCACAGACCTTCCCCGCCTTGCGGCAAGTTGGCATTGATGGTCCAGTCCTGCAAAAAATTGGCCCGGTAATGAAATATCCTGCCCAGTTTACCTGAATCCACAATCTGTTTGGCCAGCGTGACGGCAGGCAACCGGCGATAGTTATACCATACCGTATTTTTAACGCCTGCTTTTTCAACGGCATCCACCATGCGTTGCGATTCGGCCAGGTTGCGCGCAAGCGGCTTTTCACAAAGGATCATCTTACCCGCGTCAGCCGCGGCAATGGCGATTTCAGCGTGAAAGTCATTGGGTGTGCAAATATCAATCGCATCAATATCGTGGCGCGCCATCAGCACCTTCCAATCCGTTTCTGCAGATTCATAACCCCACTGATCAGCAAAGGCTTTTACTTTCTCCGCATTGCGTGCGCAAACCGCTTTTAATACAGGTGTATGGGTCAATGCCGGAAAAAAATCACCCACGCGCTTATACCCGTTGGTATGCGTTCTGCCCATAAAACCACATCCGATAAGTCCTATGCGGAGTTCTTTCTTGTTTTTCATTTTCAGATTGTTTAACTATTATTCTCAATCCGCTTCATACCAACCGTGTAAATTCCGGACTGCAATCATAGCAGCCAATATATCATTCCATGTTTTTTGCTGCTCCATCACTTCATTGGGGAACATGCATCCATCCCAACAGATATGCCTGAACGCTTTTGTCAGTTTCCCATCTTCATCCCGCAGCCAGTAACCGGCATCGTGGGCGATATCGAGTTTCCCGTTCGGATCGGTGGCCAGGCAATGGCGGCCTGTTTTATCGTGCGACCCCGTTCCATGAACCGTACCGTCGTTTTGTGCCACATGGAAATCTATGGTCCAGGGCCTGAGCGCGGCAGTCAGGAATTTCAATCCTTCCGATAAGGCTTTGCGGTCGCTCCAGTCGAAGTCCGCCGGAAGGATCCGGTCTTCCGCCCGGTTATAACCGAGCAGGTACAATAAGGTATGGGCCATATCCGCCTGAAAGCCGATGTTCGGACGATCAACCGCTTCGAGTGTATCGATCATGGTTTTCCAGCTGTGCATTCCTCCCCAGCAGATCTCGCCTTCTGCTGCCAGTTTCTCTCCGTAATCAGCGGCCACATCACAGGCTTCGCGAAAAGTGGAAGCGATCAGTTTCGTGTTATTGACCGGGTCGGCATCCCAGGATGCCGGATCGGTTGCGGAATCAATGCGAACGACACCGTCGGGGCGAACACCCAGTTCACGAAGCTTCAAGGCAAACCGGCAGCTTTTTTTTACCTGGCTCACAAATTGGGCACGCGCTTCCTTTGTACCCATGGCGGAGCCCCCTGCCGGCGGCCATATCGGCGCCACGATGCTGCCGATATTCAGATGAAGTGCCGATACTTTATCAGCCAGTTTTTTGATGCCGTCATCCGTGCTGTCAATTTGAAAATGGGGCTCGAAAATTCCGATATCAATGCCGTCAAATTTGATTCCGTCTACCTCGGCGGCAGCGGTGAGGTTCAGCAGCGTGTCCAGTGGAATGCATGGTTCTGAGCCGGGTCCTTTTCCTACAACGCCGGGCCAGGTGGCATTGTGGAGCCTGGGGTAATTATTTGCTTGCATATCGCGTAGATTATGAGGTGGATTAAGATAATACTAAATCCGGATTTCCCGGACCAAAATGTTTCAGCATCACCAGGGGATCAGTGTTTGAGGCATTGGTGATCCGGACTCCTTCCAGCGCAGCTTTTTCACTGATGAAGAATTCGTCGTGCGTCAATTGTCCGTAACGGATCAGGGCAGGCGTTTCCACATCCCATACGCCCATCCTGCCATGGCCCTGCATCATGATAATGCCATAGGCTCCCGCATCATTGATGGTAACCGTTGCGCCCGGAAAAACAGTCAGCTCCTTGGCGCTGAAGGCATCTGATTTATAACAGACCCAGTTCTCATGATATCCTTCCGACTTCATTTCCGCGGCAGATTTTACCGGCCTGGGGTCCATATAGCGGTTTTGATGAATATGCGTATCCAGGTTCAGGTCCCAGTCAATCACGTCCAGCAGTTGTTCGAAGTCGCCGATACTTTCTTTCGGAGTACCATTCCATAACAATTCTTCCGGGATGATGGCTTCGTTTACCAGGGATTGATACATGGCGAAAACATCCGATGCTTTTTGTGGTTCGTAGGTACACAGACTGCCCGGGGCATGCAGCAGGCCGGGGGGAACATCCCAGCCGGTGCCGGGTTCCAGCCGGAAAGCCTGTGAATAGTTCGTGATCTTATTGTCGCCTTTGGTGAAATTCTGCAGGCATTCTTTAATTTGCGCGCGGCTGGTTCCCGGAGAAATTCCCATAAATGTATAAGGGAAATCGCCGCCGTGATTATTTAACTGGGGAGGAAAATAATATGCTTCGGGTTTCCCCAACTGGCCGATCAATGCCGCCTTCTCATCATTGTGATGAATATGATGCGGCAATGGTCCCATGTTATCAAAGAACTTGGAATACATCGGCCACGCTTCATATTTATCCCACAATCGGTTTCCGATCAGTTTCCCTTTCAGCAGACTCACCGCATCCCTCAGGATGATTTGTTCTTCTTTTGTTCCGTCTTTAAACACAATGGCGCTCAGTCCTTCGTTTTCACCGGTCAGGGGGCCATTTTTTGCAGGCGTAGTAGAAGAAAACCAACGTTCATCAATTCCGCCACGCTGTCCGCCCAATACATAATAATCATCCGGATGAAGTTTGATCCTTCTCCCGGGCACACAAAAAGATCTGGGCACCCAGGTAGGTGCCAGTCGCAGAATCCCCCCTCCCTGCTCAAGTGCCTTCTCCGCAAAATTTATTTTTTCCATTGGTTCCGATTAAAATTTGTTTTTTAAAATGCTTTCGTCAGATGATTTAAAATGCTTACAGATCCGCTACTTTATTTAAAAATTTATGGATGGCTTCTTCCTCATATAAAACTTCAATTTCCAGATCGTAATTCCTGCGCTCTCCCGGAGCGATAAACAGCAGCGTCTGCAGTTCCCTGGCCTTTGCCTGACCGATCGGCGGATTTGTGCCGGGTTCAAGTCCTGTTACATATTCGCCCTTTCCCCAATGTTGCCAGTTGCTGAGCCAGGGTAATTGATTTTTCTGAAATTTCAACGCGACGGCTATGCCAATCCTTTCATTGGATATACCACAAACACATAACCCCGATGCATCCGGGCTGCAATCGATGATGGCCACTTCCTCTCCTGCGCCGGCATGTGTTTCCATGGGAGCCGGACATTTTTTAAAATCATTTCCTTCCCGGAAGATCTCATATTTACTGTTTTCAAAACGCGGTTTCCATGCTCCGCGCCAAAGAATATCTGCGCCTTCATCTGCCAGCGGCCAGCCGAAATTACAATGATAAAGTATCATATGCGGTGCCGGCTGGTTTCCGCGGTTGATCACTTCATCATGAATAAAAACAGATGCCTGCCCGATCTTTCCGGAAATGGTTCGCCTCAGTTCCAGGCTTGGACCAAACAGGGGTGTTTGCTTAATGATACCGGTGATGCTCATGCTTAATTTGCCGGCCGCGGGATCGGGTTGAATGATCGATTCTATTTCAGCGGGAATATTGCTTACTTCCCCGTGAAGACCCCGCTCGCCATAAGCATCTTTTTCCGGACCGCCTGTATGGGTCAGCCCGCAGGTGGTGAGCAATCCGCCGCCAAACGTTCTCAGCCAGTCAGTTCCCCGGGCGGAAAATGGCTGCGGAAACGTGATGCCGGAATGATTCAACCAGGTCAGGCTGTACTGGTTGTAAAATGCATCGCCAATATCCATGGCCCGGTCGATGACTACTTTGTAACGAAGTCCCGTGCCGGTATTTATCCATGCGATCCGGGTTCCGCGCCCGAGTCCGTTATCCATTACCGAGGTTTCAATGCCTCCCACCTGTGCGTGATTGGATATTTTACCGTTCCAGTCAGGAAGTTCTTGCAAGGACATTTCCTTCTAAGGCTTTTTTGATAAAAAAATCGTATCCTTTGGATTGCCTCCGGATTTGAGATAAGCCAGCAAATCTTTCAGCTCATCAGGGTTCAGCCGGTTAATCAAACCCGGGGGCATAATGGATATTTCCGAAAGCCTGGTTCTGATCACCTCTTTTTTAGGAATTTCCCGGAGGGTCTGCAAGGCAAACGGGTTTTGGGCAACAGCATATTTATCCGCGTCCTGATCCATTACCCTGCCCACAACCGAAACGCCATTTTTCAGGTATAACACGGTAGCGGCATATTGGTCCGAAATGGTTTTACTGGGTTCGATGATCGATTCCAGCATATCCTTATAAGAGAAACGGGTTCCCAATTGGGTCAGATCGGGGCCAACCACACCGCCTTCGCCGCGCATCTGGTGACAGCGGCTACACATAGAAGCCGTAAACATGGCTTTCCCATCGGCAAAATCCCGACTGCCAACATCATTCTTCAAAGCAACCAGAGCCGTATCCACTTCCCAGTCTTTTCCGGGTCCTTTGGGTTGCCGCATCTTCACATCAAAACCTTCTTCTGAGTGGGTGACCAAAGAATCTCCGGAGATCGAATTAAAATAAGCCAGGCGATTTTTGGGAACATGCTTCAAAGCGTTCTTTCGTGCCAGATCAATAAATCCGATAAAGCTATGTCCTCCTTTGTATCCAAATGCCTTATAAAACCAGCGGAAATAGGCATCCTGGAGTTCCGGTGTCCAGCCTGTTTTGGCCTCACTCAGTACGGTTGCATAGTAAGTCTGCTGGGCAGGTGGCACGTTGGCCAGCATGCCGGCGATATCCAGACCATATTGCGGATTGCGGAAGATGAGATCGGAGGATTGGGTGAACGTTTTTTGATAATCGGTATCGTCCTTTGCAGTGGCCATCAGGGCTATCGTTTTCCCGATGGCGTCCGGCGCATCGAGGTAAACCAGCACCTTGCTCAGCGATCGGTTCAATTCATTAGTTTTTGCCGGATACTGCGGATCGAGATAAGATATCACCTGCGCCTTTACCGGCGCGGAGGGCAGTCCCATCCGGTACAATACCAGTTCAAATGCCCGTAACAGGTCTATCTGCTGGGATTCGGACAGCTGGGTATAATTAATTCCCGATAATGCGGTAAGCAGTTTGTCTTTCACGTTGGCATTTCCCTGTCTCGCCAGGGCAACAGCTGCCTGTGTTAAGACAACCGGATCTTTCTCATTCAGCGCCTTTTCCTGCCATGCCGTTACCGGCTGATGCTCCACGGCCACGCGGGCTGCGTAACGGATAAACCGGTCTTCATTTTTTAAATACGGCCACGCAAAGTCAATGGCATCTGCTTTTGGAGCGCCATGATACGTTTCCAGTTTCCGGCGGATCTGCTGGGCCTCGCTGAGTTCGGCAACCGGCGGATTTTCCGTGTTCTGTGTATTGTCCTCATAATAAACCCGATAAAGATCTGATTCCAGCCTGCGCCCACCAGTAAGAAAATACATGGCGCCATCGGGTCCTATCATGCCATCGGTCAACGGCAATGGCGAACCGGATACAAATTCTTCGCCCTTCGCTTTATATCCGGCCCCATCCGGCTGCGGCCGGAATGAGTAGATGATTCCAAAACTCCAGTCAAATGCAAACAGGGACTGGCGATAATTTTCCGGAAAACGGGCATGCTGCCCGCTAAAGACAGCCGTTGGTGAGCCCTGGCCGATATTGATCAGGGGCGGCAGATTGTCGGGGTAAGCAGGCGACCATTTATCCGTACCTGCCCGCCAGCCGAATTCTCCGCCACTGGGAACGAAGCAGATTCGGATGGGACGATACCAGGGAAGGCCAAAATCCCATTCCATATCCGAATCGAAGGTGAACATGTCTCCCGCATCATTAAATGCCAGGTCAAAGGGATTACGGAAACCATTACTCATCAGTGTAAAATCATTCCCGGCAGAATCCAGGCGGGCTATCCATCCGCCATGGGTTTCAACCCCGTTATCATGACCATTAGGATCTCTGATCAGGGGTAGAAGATTATCGATCTGCCAGGCTGATGCATTCGTATAGCCTTTCATTTCGGGGATATGCGTAAAATTTCCCGCTATTATATATAGCGATTTCCCATCGGGGCCGAGAACGATGCTGTGGGGTCCGTGCTCTCCTCCTCCCTCCAGTCTCTTCAGTAAGGTTATTTTATCAAACTGACCGTCGTTATCGGTATCCTGCATGCGATAAAGTCCGCTGGGCCTTGGACTGGCTTCATCGCCCTCATCATTCACCATAACATACAAGCTGTTAAACGCATACAGCAGGCCATGGGCGTACCCGATTCTTTTGGTCGCCCTGGAAGTATCCCCGGCAATATGGAGTTCCAGGGTATCTATTTTTATTTTTGACAGGGAAGTATCCGCGCCGATGGGCGGAATGGTCAGCCGATACAAATTCCCGTACTGGTCGGAGGTGATCATCCTGCCTTTGTCATCAAAGGTCATGGCCACCCAGGAACCCTGGTCATGAAGCCCCGGGCTGTATAAATGATCGGCATGAAAACCGGCCGGCAATTTAAGCGCAGCAATTTTTGGATCTGAAGATACCGCTGCGGCATCTTTGTCTTTGCCATCGTGGCAGGAGCAGAGAAAGAGAATAAAAACACTGAGCGCACAAAATGACTTTACGTGCAACAAATTTCGGTTCATGGCAAGCTTTAAATGTTACTTAAAATGGGTTCATTGGAATGATCAGAAGATCATTTAACCGGATAAGATGGGGTAATATAGCTGTATCAGACAAATTAACTATCCTGTACTATGGGGTTATTTCCGCCTGCCACTATTTTCTCCAGAATTAAACTGGCTCTTCCCCCGGAAATACCGGTAGAAGGACTTCTTTCCGAT
>DASRLM010000066.1:0-3972 GCA_035648455.1 Puia sp.
GTGGTTCGCGTCATCCTGAGCCCGAACTGTTCGGCGCGTCACAAGGAATTTGATTTCCATTTTGAAACCCTGGAGATCAAAGCCAGGGGTTCGCTGGGAAACCAGGCAACCAAATATCCTGTTAAACAGGTGAAATTAAAACAAGCCGGCAAAGCAACCCTGAAAGCACGGAAATTATGGTTCGACGATACATTTGGAAGACTGAGTACGGAAGAAAAAGGGACCTATCTCGGCAAGTTCCGGGCAGAGGATCGCATGCTCGTTATCTATACGGACGGGAACTATGAAGTAACCGGGCAGGAACTGGTTCAGCGTTTTGATGCTGATAAAATTATGCTGATCGAAAAATTCGATCCGGAAAAAGTGATCACGGCCGTGTACCTGGACAATGAAAAAGCGCAGTACAGCATTAAACGGTTCAGGATTGAGACAAACTCCCTGAACAATAAATTCTTCTTTATCAAGGAAGGCGAGGGCAACCGGCTCGAGGCAGTCAGCACAGAGGAAGAACCAGTGCTGATTGTGCAAAGCGGCCGCGGATCACAGGTAAGGAAGGCCAAATTCAAAACAGTGAAACTGGTGGAAGTGATGGGCTGGAAAGCCGTAGGCGCCAAACTGGAGGATTACAACAAGAGCCTCAGCATGGAATGGGACGTGAAGAAGAAGCCTGATCAGCCGGAACTATTTGATTGAGGTGGGGACTGTTCCCGGGTTATTTTCCTGCATAAATGATGAGCGCCAGCCCGGCAATAAAAAAAACAAACATCCAGACCAGCAGCTTGCCGACCGGCTTTGCGGGATTTTTAAATTCTTTCCAGATAAACACACCCCAAAGTGCCGCGACCAGGGTTGCACCCTGACCAAGCCCGTAAGAGATAGCGGGACCTGCTTTACCTGCTGCAATGAGGTTCAGGGAATTTCCCAGGCCCCAGATCAAACCACCCAGCACACCGGTCATGTGCGTGGCAGGCTTTCCACGGAAATACGCGGCATAACTGGTCGGTATACCTGCAAAAGGTTTTTTTATTAGTAGGGTATTGAAAATAAAATTGCTTAAGAAAATACCGGTGGAAAATATGAATACCGCTGTATAAGGCGTCATTTTGCCGGCCTGCGGATGCTCGAAATTCTCAATATCCATGGAAGCAGCAATGAACCGGTAGAAGAAAGACATCAGTAATCCCGCCAACAGGCATAACGCAATGGCCCTGGTAGATACTTTTTTATTTCCGCCGTGGGCTCGTTTATAGGCGACCGCATTGAATACGATGGCCAGGGTGATCAGGGCAACACCCGCGAAAATAAAAAGCGGATCTCCTTTTTGGAACACGGTGTAATTTAAAATAACCCCCAGGATCAATGCAAGGCCAATGCCCAGCGGAAAAGCAACCGCCATGCCGGCAATGGCAATGGCTGCCGAAAAAAGAATATTGGCCGCATTAAATATCACACCACCCCACAGCGCACTGCTGATGTTGGCGCTGTCTGCCTGCATCAGATCCTCGGTAAAAGACCGTCCATGCTGGCCAAAACTTCCCAGGGTTAAAGCGGAAATAACAGAAAATAGCCAAATGCCAATAACATAGTCCCAATAGAACAGTTCAAACCGCCATGTTTTCCCCGCCAGTTTTTGAGTATTTGCCCACGAACCCCAGCAGAGCATGGTGAAAATGCAAAAGATAATGGCCGTTGCGTAACTGTTTACGATGAACATGGTTTGATTTTATAATCAGTGGGCTTCATTTGCCGGTTTATCGGAAAAAACAATATAGTCTTCCGCGTTCAACCGGTAACGATCATCCGGATTGAGCACTTTGATCGTTACGGTGTGTTTTTTATTCGTCAAGAGGTACTTCCAGAATAATTCATACCGCCGGGTGGTAAAGTTGGTGGGGAGCTTTGTTGTTTCAACCAGGGAGCCGTCAACATACACGGAGGCTTCGAAAATATAGTCCGCAGCATCTTTTTCTTTTTTCTGAGCTTCTCCGGTGATCACGAATCCGGTTCCCTCAAACTCCAGGGAAAGTTCTTTTACATCCTCATTGTGTATGGTTTTTCTAGCAACCGGAAATAAATCGGGAAATCCCTGTTCGAGTTTTACCGCAACAGGGTGCTGAACGGAAATGATGATGTTGTCATCTTTAATCCGGCCACCGTTTTCCTGAATATTTTGCAGTGCCTGATTAAAACCGATCGAGTAGACTTTATTCAATGAAATCGTGGTGTATTTAAAATTAATATCCTCCGCTTCTTTAAGTCCCATTTTCCAATAGCTGGGAATTTGATCATACCCCAGCAACGCGCCGATGATGCCGCCAACGGTGGATGGGTTACAATCCGCATCCTGACCAGCCCTGGTGGCGATTTCAATGGATTTGCCAAAATCTCCGTTGCCATACAATAATCCAAGCACCACATAAGCGGAATTCAGCTTGGAATCAATATCAAAAGACCTGAATATGCCTTCGGGGCAGGCCATATCGCTGCTCCATTTGCGCTGAATTTCGAACCAGGATCGTTTCCAGTCGTCCGGAAACTGGTCGTGCCACTGAATAACATCCGCTATGCACTGGTGATATTTGCTTTGTTCCGGTATTGTTTTTAATGCTTCGCGAACGATGTGATTTAGATCATTCGAAATAAAGGCCATGGCATACAGTGCGCCAACAAATACACCGCCATACCAGCCGTCGCCATAGTTCATGATATGTCCGATCTTATCGCTGATGGCGGAAGCGGTATTTGGCATTCCGGGACTCATGAGTCCCGCATAGTCAGACTCGATCTGGTAATCGATATCATCTGCGTGCGGGTTATTTATCCAGTTCCCGGATGCGGGTGCTTTAATGCCATTCAGGATGTTGTATCGGGCAGCCTGGTTTGCATGCCAGAGCATATAGTCAGCATGGGCAAAAGCATTCGCAAAAGAATCCACCGGCGCGTGTAAGCCATACTGATCAAATACATGAACAAAACTGAGATCCATGTACAGGTCGTCGTATAGTCCCGGATCATTCAGCATGGTGTTTTTTATATAACCGTCGTACCAAAGCAGCGGCTGATAATCCTGGATGAACGTTCCGGTATACCGGAATTCATAAGGCCCTCCAAACGTAACGCCAATGGTTTGACCGGCCCAGCCCCCCTTGATCTTGTCTCTCAATTTTTCTTTTGAAATGCTGAAGGTTTGCTGGGTGAAACCGGATATCAGCAGGACCATGGCTAAAGCGGTCAATCCTATTTTTTTCATCTGTATTTATTTGATGGATAATGGATATCTGAGGGCGTCCCGAAATTCGTCAACCTCCCTTTTATATGGAGCCGAAGCCTGTGCGCCGAGCTTCGTAACGGAAATGGCAGCAGCCTGGCAGGCAAACCGGGTTGACTCCTGCATATTTTTACCTTCAGACAAAGCGACCACCAGGGCGCCATTGAAGACGTCGCCCGCGGCGGTCGTATCTATCGCTTTCACCACATAGCCGGGAACATGGGTATATTCATTTTCATGAAAAAGCAAAGCGCCTTTGCTGCCCAGGGTAATAATCACTGTTTTCACACCCTGATCTTTTATTTTTTGTGCTGCCCGCTGAGCGGATTCTATATTGTTAACCTCGATTCCGGTAAGCATTTCCGCTTCTTTTTCATTGGGTGTTATAACTGAAATCTGGTTGAGCAGTCCGGCTGGTAAAACGCAGGCCGGTGCAGGATTCAGCACAACCATCACCCCTCTGGCGGCTGCCGTTTCAGCAACAAAACGAACGGTCTCCATGGGGATTTCCAACTGCATGAGGATGATGCTAGCGTTTTCGATGACTGTTTTTGCCGGAAGTAAATCCTTTTCACTTAAAGAAGCGTTTGCGCCGGATGCCACGACAATGCAATTTTCTGCGTTTTTATCTACGGTAATTAAAGCGACGCCGGAAGGATTTTCCGGATCTGAAAGAAGGTAGCTGGTGTTGATGCCTTCCGCAT
>DASRLM010000067.1:0-3016 GCA_035648455.1 Puia sp.
GTCCAGACATCACGAAGACACCTGGGTGAAAGGCGGATATATCCAGTTTGATAAATTGCTTTTTATGCACGGCTCATTTATCAATCATCTGATGGAAAGAGTTACGATAAAAAATCGCAGTTGCACAGCCGCTTTCGCAGGACTGCAGGAAATGGCAATATAGCTTAACAATAAAATGGAGAAGACCACAAATGCCCAGGCTATTAACAAGGTGGGCCCATAAGGTTTTTCAT
Organism: Puia sp.; assembly: GCA_035648455.1. Classification (GTDB taxonomy): domain Bacteria; phylum Bacteroidota; class Bacteroidia; order Chitinophagales; family Chitinophagaceae; genus Puia. The sequence continues at coordinate 234 of DASRLM010000067.1, forward strand.
TCGGATAGTCGTGGGAACCGGCAACGACATCGGCTGCGAGCCCATCTTCGGTCAGCCCGTATGGGGCCACAGCTTTGCCACGCAGCAGAAAATATAAAACCACCAGGTTCACCCAATACAAATGCTGGGAACTGAACCGGGCGGTTAACCAGGTTGCACTGATTATATTACTGATAAGTATATACCAGGCCAAGTATACGATGGTCAGGGTAATGACAATTTTTTTGAGGGAAGTTCCATGGTGCTGCTGGAAAGGCCGTGCCCGGAAATTGAGACGATAAGCGATCCACCCGACCAGGATCATGGAAATGACAGACAGGATCCACGAGATCCACTGCCAGTTTAATGCGAAGCTGGCTGGATTGTCAACGGCAAGACGTGTACCCGTCCCGATCATGGTTTTTGTATTGACTCCCTGGATCAGGCAAATCATCGGAAGCAGTAAGACCAGGAAAACCCAACCGGCATTATTCGAAACTTTGTCAGCGCCCCTTCCTTTCGGCCAGTGTCCACCAGAGAATACCCCATAAGCCATACCCAGTCCACCGAAAAATCCAATGGAATATTCCATTACATTCCACCAGTTAAAATCGATACCGGAAGATCTTCCCATCCTTTGCAAAAAATTGCCGAATCCGAATCCGAATCCGGCCCCCAGTGCACTGAAAAAGGCAGTGCGCAACGCATGCCTATATCCGTTGCGATAGAGATACCAACCCAATGTGCAGGAAGCGCCTAAACAGCCTGCCCACATTTCGGATCTCGGCGGCGTCATTAACCACTCCAGCTCGTATATAAAAAACCCCCAGCATAAATAGGCGCCAACGAATAGTTGGGTGAACAAGGCGGCCCAGTCCGTTTTTTTTTCGGAGGAAGATTCCAAAGCCAGCCCCGTTATTCCTCCTCCGAGGAATCCGTACAGACCGCCAATGACCACCAGCATCATCAACCCATAACTTACGTTCAGATAGTCTCCCGCCTGTCCGTAGGCCACCACGGCCCCGTAACTGATCACTCCGCTGATACCCCAGGAAATGGAACCCAGCGCAACGATTGCCGGCAACCGGGCGTACCAGTCGTTACGGCCGGACAAGCAAATCACTGCCAGCACACCGATGGCTCCCGCCCAGGCAGCGCCATATTCATGACCGATCTGGCCACGGGCGGCCCAGGCTGTGCCCAATGCAAGCGCAACCGGCAACATTTTTCGGATGAAGAAAGCGGGATATTTCATGTGTTCGGTATTGCCGTTGGGTTCTCAGTCCTAGATAAACAGATCCTTCTCAGATTTACCCATGCCATCGGGGGTAGTATAAAAAGGCCTTTTTTCAATTACATAATGGGCATCATCGGGAATGCCCAACGCATGGTAAAGGCTCTGATGGACCTGATCAATGATTATGGGTTTGTCCACCGTTTTGCATGGCCGTTCATCTGCGGTTTTGCCATGCACATATCCTTTCTTTAAGCCGCCCCCAAACATCAGCACGGAACAGCCATCCGTGAAATGGCGGTGCATGCCGTAAAATTTAATGTCCTTGATGATATCGGGTTGGTTCACCTGCTCCTGTACTTTTTTTCCGGGTCTTCCTTCCACCATCATGTCGCGGCTGAATTCGCTCGCGAGAATTACAATGGTACGGTCGAGCCGGCCGGTGCGCTCAAGATCTTTTATCAATTGGGCAACCGGGCCGTCAATCTGTTTTTTCATGTCGGTAATGCGCGTATGGCCATTATCGTGCGTGTCCCATCCCTTGAAGGGTTCATATTCTGTTGTAACACTGATGAACCTGGCTCCTTTTTCAGTGAGCCTGCGCGCCATCAGGCATCCAAGGCCAAACCGGCCGGTGTTGTAGACGTCATATATTTCTTTGGGTTCGCGGCTCAGATCAAATGCTTCTGCTTCGGGAGACCGGAGCAGCATGTACGCCTGTTCCATCGAACGCTTCAAAGATTCTTTCTGGTAGTCGCTTCCAAATTCGCCCAGCGGGCCTTTTTTGATTAATTCTTCATACAACTGATTGCGCCGCTCAAATCTTTTGGCGCTCATGCCTGCAGGTGGGCGAACACTCTCAAGCCCGGAAGACGGGTCGGAAATCAAAAACGGGCCATATTCATTTCCTAAAAAGCCTGCCGTGTGAAACGCCTTCAATTCTTCGCCCTCGCCGAGGTTAAAGCGCTGGCCGATGTCGATGAATGCCGGGATCACCGGATTTAAAGGACCTAATTCTTTTGCTATCCATGCGCCGATATGCGGCGCCATCACCGATTGTGGAGGCTGATAGCAGGTGTGCCAGTGATATTGGTGACGCGAATGAAGAATGAATCCCATGTCTGCGGCTACGTAGGAGCGGATCAGTGTTCCCTTGTCCATAATTTTTCCGATGGATTGAAGCCCCTCGGAAAAATGCACGCCATCAATGGCCGTAGGGAAGGATTTGAATGTGCTGAGCACGGAATTCGATTCCATTCCGGTGTTGAAGGGTGTGTAGACTTTGGGGTCGAAGGTTTCTGTATGTGGCATGCCGCCTGCCATCCACAGCAGGATCACGGTATCGGCCGTGGCCGTTGTTTTCCTGCCATTGCAGGAAGAGAATAATTGCGTGAGCGGCACGCCTGCGGCCATGGTGGCCAGCATGGCCCCGCTGGTGTTCTTCAGAAAATTCCTCCGGCTCAATTCGCTATTCATTCCATACTGTTTTAAGTGAAATAAATTCATTTGTTAATAAATCAGTTGAAATTCCGGCAGTAATACGATCGCCCATAAAAGATCTTCAGTTGCC
>DASRLM010000068.1:0-7431 GCA_035648455.1 Puia sp.
GGGAAAAGATCGACTATGCCCACTATGATCTGTTGCATTTTTTCAATATCACCAGGCCCGCGGATATATTATTCCATATTCAGAAGGCAGGAAAACCTTTTGTGATCACGACCATTCTGATTGACTACAGTGATTTTGACAAGCACTACCGGAAAGGAATGGCGGGTTTCCTGCTGCGTTTTTTATCCGCGGACAATCTGGAATACATCAAAACAATTGCCCGGTTCATAAAGGGGCAGGACAGTCTGATGACGCGGTCCTATCTGTGGAAGGGACAACGCCGGTGCATCAAAGAAATATTGGGCCGTGCCGCCCTGCTTTTTTCCAATTCTTCCATGGAAACAAAACGGATTGACCAGCGATACGGCATGAAAACGGACTGTGTGGCGGTATCCAACGGCGTGGATCCGGAGATGTTTGCCTACAATGATCAAATAGAAAAAGATGACTGCCTGGTTTTGTGCGTGGCGCGTATTGAAGGTATTAAAAACCAGATCAACCTGATCCGGGCGCTCAACAATACCAAATATACCCTGCTTATCATCGGTTCGGCTGCTCCAAACCATCAGGCTTATTACCGCGAATGCCGCAGGATAGCAGCACCCAATATCCATTTCATGGAATTCGTAGACCAGTCCGACCTGGTCCCCTATTATCAGCGGGCCAAAGTGCATGTATTGCCGAGCTGGTTTGAAGCATGCGGCCTTTCTTCCCTGGAAGCGGCTGTAATGGGCTGCAATATTGTGGTTACAGCCAGGGGATATACCCGGGAATATTACGGGTGGCACGCGCATTATTGTAACCCCGCTTCACCGGATTCCATTTTCCAGGCCGTGAATGAAGCGGCAGCCTCCCGATTTCCAAAAAAACTCAGGGAAAAAATCTTATCGGCATACACCTGGTCCCAGGCAGCCGGCCGCATTGCGAAAGCTTATCACCACATTCAAAATACATATGAGTATCCGCGTAGGAATAATAGGATCAAGAGGTATTCCCAACCATTACGGTGGTTTTGAACGATTGGCAGAACAACTTTCACGGGAATTGGTAAACAAAGGTCATGACGTGTTCGTTTACAATTCACACAATCATCCCTATTCAGGCGGTTTGTGGAACGGGGTCAACATCATTCACTGTTATGATCCCGAATTTCTGATCGGATCCAGCGGCCAGTTTATCTATGACCTGAATTGCATCCTCGATGCCCGCATCAGGAAATTTGACATCATCCTGGTTTTAGGATATACCAGCAGTTCGGTATGGGGACGATTTTTACCCCGCAACAGCGTGATCATTTTCAATATGGACGGTCTGGAATGGCAGAGAAGCAAATACTCCAAAAAAATAAGGAAGTTTCTGCTCTATGCGGAAAAGCTGGCCGTCCGGTTCAGCGATTTCCACATTTCAGATTCCCCGGCAATACATACTTACTACCTGGACAGATATAATCTCAGCACGGAATACATCGCCTACGGATCCGAATTATTCACAGACGAAAACGAAATGGTACTCAACGGATTTAGTGTAAGCCCCGATAATTATTTTATGCTGATTGCCCGCATAGAGCCGGAAAATAATATAGAACTTATTCTGGAGGGATTTGCGCTGAGCAATACCGGCAAGCAGCTGCTGGTGGTGGGAAATGTCGAAAATAATTTTGGAAAATACCTGGTTAAAAAATTTGGCCATGACAAACGCATCCAATTCACAGGATCTTTATACGACGACAAAATAACCCACAGCTTACGGTATTATTCAAGTCTTTATTTCCACGGGCACAGCAGCGGGGGCACCAACCCTTCCCTTTTGGAAGCCATGGCCAGCAGTTGCCTGATCTTGGCGCATGATAATGTTTTTAACAGGACCGTCCTGCAGGAAGAAGCATTTTATTTCTCGTCGGCCGCGGAAATAAAAAACCGCATTGAGCAAAACTGTCCGGCGCCGGTGCGGAACGAAATGATAAGCCGGAACCTGCATAAAATCAGGACGAACTATAACTGGGGTGTGATCACGGAGCAATACGAAAGATTCATGCTCCAATGCCTTTACCTGCATTCCAATGAAAGAAGCATGCTCAGTAAAGAATACTCCTGCGAATAAGGCCAGCTATTTTCATCGGCTGGTTTTAGAGGAATTTTCATTCTCCCTTTCTTTTTCAGCTTCTTTATGAAAACAGCGGCTTATTCCCGCACACAGGGCATTGCCAAAAAAGAATACTTAGTGCGAAACGGCCAGTTTGATCTTTCCAACATGGATATTTTTTATGGCAAAATACAGGACCATCAGCATACAGAGGGCCGGTATAGAATAAGCAGTCTGGATATTGGTGGCATCGGACAGCCTACCCATGATGACCGGGAATATGGCACCGCCCACAATAGACATAATCACCAGGGAAGATCCTTCCTTTGTTTTCGAACCAAGGCCGCGCACACTCAGTGCGAAAATGGTCGGAAACATAATGGATAAAAAGAACTGCACGCTGGCCAGTGCGTATACGGCATACCGGCCATGTGTTATTATAACCGGTAACATCAGGAGCATGATGATCACGCTGTACAGGGCCAGCAAACGGGGCGCGGCGATGTATTTCATGAAAAAGGTTCCCGCAAAACGTCCCAGCATAAATCCCAGCAGGGCACCGGACAAATAATAGGCCGCCGATTTTTCATCGATCCCGCCAACGCGTTCTGAAAAACGAATGAAAAAGCTGCTGATGCAAACTTGGGCGCCAACATAAAAGAACTGGGCGAGTACACCGAGCATCAGATTTTTTTCCCGGAGAATGGAACCCTCCACTTCCAGGGTATTGTCTTCTTTTACTTCAGGCAAAGGGGTTTTCCATACAAAAAAAACAACAGCCAATACCACCGTGCCAATAATCAGATACGGAACCTGAACGGCTTTGGCTTCATGGCTTAAATAGCTATCCAATTGCCGGGCGGACATCGCCGCTTCCTGCCCGGCGGACAAGGTTTTTCCAGACAGAATAAACATGCCGCCGAGAAGGGGGGCAATAAAAGCTGCCAGCCCGTTAAAGGATTGCGCAAAATTTAACCGCTGGGTGCCCGTGGCCGGATCGCCCAGTACCGTCATATACGGATTAGCCGAAGTCTCTAAAAAAGCCAACCCGGTGGCAATGATGAAAATCGCAAACAGGAAAAATCCATAGGTCCGCGCAACCGCGGCCGGATAAAAGAGAAAGGCCCCGCAGGCAAACAACAGCAATCCGACCAGTATGCCACCCTTGTATCCAAAACGCTTTACAAATTTACCGGCCGGAATGGCCAGGAGAAAATAGGCAAAATAGGAAGCCGAATCAATAAAAGCAGACTGGGTATCGGTTAACTGGCAGGCTTTTTTTAAATGCGGTATCAGGATCGGGTTTAAGTTCAGGGCAAACCCCCACAGGAAAAACAGGGAGGTGACCAGCATAACAGCAAACTTATTGTTCTTGGATTGCATAAGGCGTATTGAGAAATATGATAATTATACCGATCCGCTGCCGTTCCTCTATTCCATCTCTATCATCGGCTTGAGGGTTCCGTTTTCGGGATCGAGCCAGCGATTAAATACCGATTTCACATCAGGGAAAGAAACCCGGTGACTGATATAAGACAAAGGATTGATGCTTCCGCTTTTCATGGAATCCATCACCTGTTCAAAATCCTTGCGGGTTGCGTTTCTGCTGCTCATCAGTGTTGTTTCGCGTTTGTGAAATTCCGGATGGCTGAAGCAGAAGTTTTCCTTCTGAAGTCCGATGAGCACATACCTGCCGCCATGGGCCAGGTAATCCAATCCTTTTTCAATCGCATTTTTATTACCTGTTGCATCCATCACCACAGAAGGCATATCACCATGGGTAATTTCCCGGAGTTGCTCCATGATATCTCCGGTGCCGCCCCGGATGACATGCGGAATATGTAAAAAATCCCGGCAAAACTGAAGTCGGTTTTCATTAAAATCGAGGGCGATGACTTCGGCTCCCGCAATACGCGCAAATTCCATAGCGCCCAACCCGATGGGACCCGCACCCACCACCAGAACGAATTCTCCTGCAGATACTAAGGCTCTACGCACTGCGTGGGCTCCGATCGCAAAGGGTTCCACCATGGCAAGCTGGTCATACTGCAGACCATCTCCGTGAACCAGGGCATATTCCGGAACCTGCAGGTATTCAACCATACCGCCGTTTACATGCACGCCGCAAACCTGGATGGACACACAACAATTGGGTCTGTGCATTCTGCACGCAATGCAATGCCCGCAATTAAAATAGGGAATGATGGTCACCGGTTCACCGGATTGAAAGCCGCCAGCTCCTGAGCATTCCACCAGATCACCGGATAATTCATGACCCAGTATCCTCGGATAATTAAAATAGGGCTGCGTCCCTTCAAAAGCATGCAGGTCGGTGCCGCAGATACCTATGCGTTTAATTTGTATAATGGCATGACCCGGTGTTGATGCGGGCGTATCGGTCTCCCGGTATTCAAACTCACCAGGCTTAACACAAACCAATGATTTCATATATACGCTTTAGGGAATGACGGGTTGAAAGATTTCCGTTGAACAATCAAAGAAAACGATTAAAATCAGGCAGACATGCGCCTTATTAGCGGAGTACTCCATTATTTTAACATATTCTGAAAACTATTCACCAATTTAATGAATAGTTTTGACTATGAAACCGCAGCTACTGAAAGTAATAACCGGGCCCCATCATTCTTTTAGTGTAAGGCAGGACACCCTTCCCTATATCAATAACCGCTGGCACTATCATCCGGAAGTGGAGTTGATATGCTTCCATCAGGGAACAGGAACCCAGTTTGTCGGCGATCACATCAAACGTTTCGGGCCTGGTGACATCGTGCTGGTTGGCGCCAACCTTCCTCACTACTGGAGATACGATGATGCCTATTTTTCCGGCAGGAAAAAAGAAACGGTATATTCCACGGTCATTCATTTTTGCGAGAATTTCTGGGGTGAGGCTTTCCTAAACCTTCCGGAAACAAAATCCATTAAAACGGTACTGGAAAAAGCGAAACGTGGCATCATGGTCAGCCAGAAAGACGGCGGCGCCATGCAGATCCTGATCGAAAAAATAAGATGCTCGCAGGGTCTTGACCGGATGATCGCCCTGCTGGAATGCCTGTCTTATTTTGGAAATATTCCCAAACTCACGCTGCTTTCATCCATCAGTTTTCAGCAAACATTTTCTGAAACCGAAAATGAAAGGATGCATGCGATTTACGACTATGCCCTTTCCAATTTCAAGGAAAAATTGTACCTGGATAAAATAGCGGATGTTGCCGGCCTGGTGCCCAATTCCTTCTGCCGGTATTTCAAATCCAGAACAGGAAAAACATTCACCCAGTTTTTAACAGAAATCAGGATAGGTTATGCCTGCAAGTTTCTTATTGAAAACAAGCTCAGCATTAAGCAACTTTGTTATGAAAGCGGTTTCAACAACGCCGCGGGTTTTTACAAATGCTTTAAAGAGATCACCGGGAAAACGCCGCAGGAATATCAGAAGGAATACATGAAAGACAAATTCAACTAGCAGGCCAGGCCTGAAATTTCCCCTCTACTGCTGTATGCCCGCATCAGTGGCCAATAGCGCTGCCGCCTTATCCTTCTTATGCGATTCCACTTTATGCAACTCCTGAAATATTTGCCCATCTTCGTAGTCAACAGACACGTACACGGAAAGATGCTGGTTTCCAAGTCCTTTAAATGTTCCCTTAACCGGACTGCAATCTCTGAAATCCCTGCCCACAGCCAGTTTAACATGCGTATTGGTTACCCAAACATTGTTGGTCGGATCAATGCCAGCCCAGCCATACTGCGGAATCCAGGCCTCGACCCAGGCATGTGTGGCACCCTCACCGCGCAAACCTCTTTTATTCGGGCATATATAACCGCTTACGTAACGGCTTGGTATTTTTAAAGTACGTAAAACCTGAAGCATGATATGGGCGAAGTCCTGACAAACTCCGCCTTTTTGCTCCAGGATCTCATCTATACTGGTAATATCCGGCCAATTAAACCAGGAAGTTTCCCTGTATCAATCCTCCATGATGCATGGCTTCCCAGAATTCACCCGGAATTTCAGCAAGTGCCATAGCTATATTCTCCCGAACACGTTGGGGATTACTGGTATTTAAAGCGATGCTTTTTACGCCCGGGGCTTTTAAGGCAAACCGGACACAGGCTTCAGCAGGTTTTATATTGAATGCTTCACACAATTTAAAGAATGCTGCTCTCCATTTAAAGATCTCCCTGTTTTCTTCACTATCCGGTTTAATCAGCCGGTAATCAAAATAATCGGAGCCGGTTAAAAATCCGGAATGAAAAACAGCAGAGTTAATGATGGGAATTCCGCTGTTTTCCAGGCCTTTCATAAAACCGGTTAAATCTTGGGGATGGCTTTTAATCGTCATACTGTTGGCAATCATAACCCAATCCAGTTGTACATCCGCAGATATCCGCCGGATCACCTTCCAGTTTTTTGCACCTACCCCGATCGCCATCACTTTGCCTGCCGATTTTAATTCAGCGAGAGCCCTGTATGCAGCCAGAATATCCTGGTAACGTTCTTCTTCCTGGTCCTTATTTCCGGCCTTTGCCAGATATTCATCGGGATCATGAACGGAAACCATTTGCGGAGTATAACCATCCAGCAATTCATTGCCCTGCTCAAAACATTCCATGATCCCTTCGAAACTGATCTTTTGAACCGCATCGTATTGCAGCCCCTTCCATACACCGGGCTCAAAGGTTGGTTCCTCCGTTTTTAATTCGGTCCTGAACCAACCCAGTTTATTGCTGATTATTACCTTGCCGGGGTCAACCCGGAGCTCCCGCAGCGACCTCCCCAGGCATTCCAGGGATAGTCCCGCCCCATATTTCCCTGCTGAATCAAATACCACTTTGCCTGAACTGTGGCGTATGCATTCTTTTACAATGTCCAGTTTAATCCGGTCATCCAGAGCCGTGTACAAATTGCCAAAAGCGCTGGTACCGAAAACGACCGGCGGCAGGTCAGGAGTCCCGTGCTTTTTATTAATTTCCGTCATAGGCGTACCTTAATCATGAATTGCCATTCCCCATATCCATTGCAATGTTAGAGAAAGAAAACTGTAAATAGAAAAAGATGAAACACCTGTTGTTTAATTCGTTCTGCCGGAAACCGGTACTGCTATTAGGCTTTCAACTGCTGATGGCCTGTCTGGCCGCCGCTCCGTTGCCCGGCTCAACAGGAATCTCGTTTTACCTCAACCAGGCCGGCTTCAACAATGAGGGTCCCAAACTGGCCGTGTTGCAGGCGGGTGCAGCCCTGGCTTCCCCAACTTCCTTTACAGTAACAGATTCCGCTACCGGTAAGCTGGCATTCAGCGGCGTGTTGCAGGGTCCGCAGAAAATCAATGA
>DASRLM010000069.1:0-4714 GCA_035648455.1 Puia sp.
CATCAGGATGATGTTGGAAACGGAGGCGCCCAGCACTTTGCGCACACCGATTTCCTTGGTGCGTTGTGCCGCGGCATATAGTGCCAGCCCCAGCAATCCAAGACAGGCAATGAATATGGCAAATCCGGCGAACAACCCGAATACCTCTCCGAATATAACATCGTTGCGGTATTGTTCATTGAATTTCTCATCCAGGAAAAAATAATCAAATATATTTCCCGGGAAAAATGCGGCATATTTCTTTTTGATGGCCTCTATCGTTGATGACAGATCCCCGGTGTTCACCTTTATGGAAATGGGATTGTCCGTACCATAAAACGGCAAAAGCACGGTCGCCTCAATCGGATAGTGCAGGGATTTCTGATGATAGTCCCCGATCACCCCAACGATATCCCAGTTTTTGTTCCACATCGAGATGGTTTTTCCCAGCGCATCATCATTGGATTTAAATCCCATGAGTTTGACGGTGGCCTCATTTAATATGATATTATGCAGTTTATTAAAGTCCGGATTGTAGTCGATGGGAGAAAAATTCCTGCCGGCACTTAATTTTATTCCATACAGATTGATGAAATTGTAATCCACCCCCACATTCCGCAATGTAAAATGATTGTCCGGATTCATGTCCGTCCGGTGTACATTAAACGCCCTGCCCAGTTCGTCTCCGGCTATTCTGGATGAGGTACTGGCTCCCGATACGTGGGGCAACTGTTTCAATTCTTCTTTGAAAATATTTTCATGGGTGATGAAACTGGAATCGAAGTCAGCAAGGACGGGCGGTTTGATCACCAGGATGCGGTTGATGTTCATGCCCAGGTTCTGGTTGTTCACAAACCGGATCTGCCGGTATATAATGAATGATCCGGTAATCAGGGCCACCGTTGCCGCAAACTGCGCCACCACCAGGGTTTTACGTAAGAAATTTCCTTTATTTGATGTGCTGAATTTACCTTTTAATACCAGGATCGGTTTAAAGGAGGAGAGTACGAAGGCCGGATAAAATCCGGAAATAAAAATACCACCGAAGATCAGGGCGAGCAAAGCCGCGGAGATGTCAGGGCCATGAACGCTGCTTTGGAATAAGCGGGCGAGCGACAGGTTATGCTGTACCAGGTGATTGAAGCCTGGCTGTACAACAACAATAAGGCAAAGGGCAGTCACGAGCGCCACGATGTTGAGCAGTAAGGATTCCGTAAGGAATTGCCCGATCAGTTGTTTTTTGGTTGCGCCAACCACTTTTCTTACGCCCACTTCCCTCGCTCTCTCCATTGACCTGGCGGTAGTCAGGTTGATGTAGTTGACCCAGGCCATCACGATGATCAGGACCGAAATGATCAGCAATCCCCAAACGGCAGTAGCGCTGCCGGTAATGCCAATTTCATATTCAAAATCAGAATACAAATGCGCTTTTAAGAGTGGCTGCAGGTAAAATTTCTCCACGCTGCCGGAAACTTTATTTCCCTGGAAATAGCGTTCGCTAAAGACTGGGAATTTGGCCATGAGCGCTTTGTAGTCCGTGCCATGTTTTAATTGGATATAATGCCAGAAATCGGAATCCCTAAAATCATAATCAGATTCTTTGTAGGGATGAGGTCCACTGTAAAGCGTGCTGTAGGAAACCAGCATATCAAATGGCAGATGCGTATTTTCCGGCACATCCTTACAGATTCCGTTTACTTTATACAGTATGGAATCCCGTCCAATGAGGATGGTTTTTCCCAGAACGGATTCAAAGTCGTTGTTTTTTACATCAAACACTTTCCTGGCCAGCGTTTCAGAAAGGATGATGTTATTGGGTTCCAGCAGGGCCGTTTGGATATTGCCGGCAGACAAGGGGAAAGTGAACATGGAAAGAAATGAATTATCCACGGCCATGGCCCGCCGGGCCTCGATTTTCTTGTCGTGGTAATCAATGATCAATGTTCCGTAGGGTTCAACCCGTGTATTATTTATTATTTCAGGGAAATCATTTTTCATTGCCCGGCCAATGGCAGAATAGGTGATCGTACCATGTTGCACCAGCTTTCCGTTCTGGTAGCGGTCATTGTATACGCGGTAAATATCCGAAGCGTTTTTGTTGAACCGGTCATAACTTAATTCAAAACTCACGAATTGCAATATCAGCAGAAAGGCCGTTATGCCAATCGATAGTCCGGCAATATTAATAAGCGAATGAACCGGATTCTTGATCAGGTTCCGCCAGGCGGTTTTGAAATAATTGAGGTTCATGGGAATGTATTAAAAAGTAAATAGTGGTTGGAAGGCGCCATTATCTTGGGAGTATAGTCCCAGGCCCATATCACGCCATTGAGTTTATCCCTGTTGTACATCTTGTACAGGCGGTCCTTTTTTGCATGGAAACGGTCAAAACTCACTTCATTTTGAATCCATAATAAAATGAGTATGGCGCTCGCCATGCCAATGGACAGACCCATCAGGTTAATCGAAGAAAATACTTTATTCCTCCGGAGATTCCGGAAAGCGATGAGCAAATAATTTTTCAGCATGGTTTATTATATTTATTTTCCGCACGAAGAATGCCAGCTTTCTAAGATACTACAAATCAAAAGTTTATGTTATTTGTAATCCATGTGGGCTGTCCGGTTCCGATACGCGGGGTGTCCTTTTTTAATTAGAACGGTCATGACCCTGAAAAGCTATCCTAAATCGGTTATCTTCGGAACGTTAAAAATATGCCGAACCGCTTCATCAATTGTAACGGGGAACTGCTGGATGCAGACACCCCCGTTGTTACCGCTTCCAATCGCAGTCTCCGCTACGGCGACGGCCTGTTTGAAACCATGCGCTGGGAGAGGGGGAGGCTGACGCTGGGTGATTTTCATTTTGAACGTTTGTTCCGGGGGATGGGCATTTTACAAATGGAGTTACCCCCTGGTTTCAGGGCTGCAAACCTGACGGAACAGATCAGGAATCTTTGTGAGAAGAACAGGCTGGAAACTGCGCGCATCCGTTTCAATGTTTACCGGGAAGATAGTCCGGCTTTATTTCCGGTGAATAACCGTCCCCGTTTCATCATCGAGACGGCCGAACTGCCGTTGCTGAATCCCGAACCGGTGCGGGCAACACTTTATACCGACGAAAAAAAATCTACCGGCATTCTCAGCAATCTAAAGATCAACAACTACCTGCTTTATATAATGGCTTCCCGGTACGCCGGTCAAAATGGCTATGACGATGCGCTGATTCAGAATGCTGATGGCCGGCTTTGTGAAGCCACTTCCAGCAATCTTTTTTTCATCAGCGGAAATAAAATTGTGACGCCGTCCCTGTCCGAGGGATGCGTGGCCGGCGTGATGCGCAGGCAACTGCTGGGTCTGCTGCCGGAGTGGGGATACACCGTTCTGGAAACAGCCATCCCCAAAGAGTTGATGGATGAGGCGGACGAAGCTTTTCTGACAAATGCCATCCATGGAATCCGCCCGGTGACATCCATCGGGAACAAGAAATTTCCCCAGGTTCTTACACAGGAAATCATCCGTCAATTATCTGCTTTTCCTGACTGAGCCTTTTGCAACGCGACCCCCAACAATACCTCCACGGCTTTTCTCCCTTCATCTCCCAGGCCCAGCGAATAATCATTTACGTATAGATCGATGTGCTGGCGCATCACGGACTCTTCCATTTCCTGGGAATGCTGTTTTACATAACCGGCCAGTACGGGGTAATTCGATTGGGCATATAAAACACTTTTACGGATCAGGGAATCCACCTGTTCACAAACCTGCAGGTCAATATCTTTTCGCATGACGATGCCGCCGAGGGGAATGGGCGACTGGGTTTTCTGTTCCCAGAACTCACCCAGATCCATGAGTTTGACCAGTCCTTTCTGCATATAAGTAAACCGGTTTTCGTGAATGATCACGCCACAGTCGACCGTTCCGTTCAGCACGGCGGATTCGATGTCAGAAAATAGCATGAATTTTTTATGATCCGCATGGGGAAAAGCAAGACTGAACAATACGTGGGCAGTCGTTTGCTCACCCGGGATGGCGATGGTCAGCTGATCAACCTCTTTTAAAGGGGTTTCCTTTTTGGAAATCAGCAGGGGCCCAACGCCCTTGCCCAGCGCGCCCCCGGAATCCAGCAGTCTGTAATCCTTGCGGATCAGCGGCCACACGCCATAGCTGATTTTGCTGATGGCGAGTTTTTTCTCCATCGCCCAGCGATTCAGGGTCTGCACATCTTCCAGTACCGGCTCAAATTCAAAATCACCGGTGTCGATCTTTCCATTCACCAGGGCGTCAAAAATAAAAGTATCGTTGGGGCAGGGACTAAATCCTAAAGAGAGTTTCATCTGCCGTTTGTAATTTTTTGATGATGTTGATCACGGCCGCGTTCAGCACGGACAAAGATTCGGATAGTTTCCAGCGGCTCTTGTCACGCTCTCCGAGTTCATTCGAAACGGACCGGATCTGCAGGAATGGAATTTTTTCCATGAGGCAAATATAATGCAGGGCGGCGCCTTCCATGCTTTCAACAACGGAGGGTGATTTTTGTTTCAGCGCCAGGATCCGGGAGGGCGTTGTGCTGATTTCATTCACGGTAATCCCTTCCAGAAAAGAAAAGCCGCTCCATGCCATCAGGTGGGTGTAGGGATTTTTTAATGAACCATCGCTGAAGGGAAAATGTTCCGGGTTGCCCAGGTTCAGATCAAAAATGGATTTAAATCCCGCTTTTTCTTTTACGCCGAGGT
>DASRLM010000070.1:0-4523 GCA_035648455.1 Puia sp.
TGGCTGGATGCCGCGTCTTCGATCACGTACCCGACGGCTTTTACCGGTAAGGAGCGCAAGGTATACATTTCCGGGCAGGCTTATTTTGAAGTGGCCAAAAATAAAGAGATGCCCTTTGTTGTGCAAAAAGGAGATATGAGCATAAAGGTTTTGGGTACTCATTTCAATGTGAATGCTTATGAGGATGAGGGTGCGGTTAAAACTACATTGCTGGAGGGCATAGTGAAAATTGATCAGGGTTCATTTAGTACAATGATCAAACCCGGTCAGCAGATCCAGATAGCCAGGAACGGAAGTTCCAGGCTGATTCAGAATGCCGATCTCGATGAAGCCGTTGCTTGGAAGAACGGGTTCTTTAAATTTGACCATTGCGATCTCCCGTCGGTGATGCGTCAGTTGGCCCGATGGTACGATGTAACGGTTGTCTATCAGGGCAATATGCCTGCACAGTATTTTGGAGGTAAGATGGAAAGGGATTTGAATTTATCCGAAATCCTGGATGGACTGGGAAAAAGCGGGGTACATTTTAAGATTGAAGGAAAGCGCCTGTTTATAATGCCATAAAAATCGAAAAAGAATGAAATAAGAAATTGGGCTGATCCAAAAAAAAACCGGAAGTGTTCTTACCACTCCCGGTACAAGGTTGGGTTACCCATTGTTAAAATCGAATGAGACTTCTTATTGTTTAACCCAACATTGCAAAAGTATGAAATTAACTGCTGTTTGTAATAGGCTGTATGCGAATAAGCCTTTACTTGCGAAACTGCTGCGGATTATGAAACTCACCGCTATTTTGGTATTGGTTGCCTGTCTCCAGATCAGTGCGAAAACCTACTCCCAGGTGGTAACCTGGTCGGGAAGGGATGCAAGCCTGGAAAAATTATTTTCCGATATTGAAAAGCAAACGGGCTATGTTTTCTTCTTTAATTACGATGAGTTAAAAAACTCAAAACCCGTTACGCTTCAGGTGAACAAAGCGAAATTGAAAGACGTGCTGAACCTTGTTTTCAGCAACCAGCCGCTGGATTACCTGATCAAAAAGAAAACCGTTTTTATCACGAAGAAACCAACGGCCACCGAAGATCTGCCGGCCGTTATTCCACCCCCTGTTGAAGTAAAGGGAAAGGTGGTAAATGAGAAAGGCGAACCCGTGGTCGGCGCGACCATTACGGTAACCGGCACCAAAATCGGAACCGCAGCGTCGGCAGACGGGGGATTTACGATCAGCGTGCCGGACGATAAAAAAACGCTAACGATTTCTGCGGTTGGGTATGAAGATTTCAGCCTCGCCATTCCTGCATCCAATAAAATATTTGTTAGGCTAAAAACGAAATTAGAAGATTATAGTGACGTCGTGGTGGTGGGTTATGGTTCAGTTAAAAAGAGTGACCTGACGGGTTCTATTTCTTCCGTGAGCAGAAAAGATCTGGGGGACCGGCAGGTGCCCGATGTTGCCAGCCTGCTTGCCGGCCGCGCTGCCGGAGTAGATGTTTCCCAGGGTGCGATCCGCGTGCGCGGAGTTACCACGTTCAACAATACCGATCCGATGTATGTCATCGATGGGGTACTGGGTGGAAATATTTCAACGGTCAATGCAAATGATATTGAAAGAATCGAAGTGCTTAAGGACGCTTCTTCCACGGCCATTTATGGTTCCATGGGAGCGAACGGGGTGATCCTGATCACTACCAAAAGCGGCAAAGCGGGTCCGCTTAAAGTGAACGTAAGTGCTTTTACAGGAATTTCGTTCACTCCGAAGAAACTGCCGGTGCTGAATGCGAGCCAGTACGTGGATTATGCACTGGATGCGCTGAAGAATTCCGGTACGCCACCAACAGCCAAGCTTTTGTCACCCGAAGTGCGCACAGATGTAACCAACTGGCAGGATCAGGTTTTTCGCACGGCAAGAAAGCACGAGGTGAATGTTAGTTTCTCCGGCGGCAGTGACAAATCTTCTTCTTACCTGGCCCTGGGTTACCGTTACAATGAGGCCATCACTACAGACGGTCCAAGCAACAAGGATCTATATGCGCGGTTAAAAAATGAATACCAGATCAAGCCATGGTTGAAAGCCGGTATCAACTTCGGTGTGGCTTACGATGACAGCAAAGGCGTATCACCATGGAACCTCGCTTACATGCTCAATATACCTCCCTATCTTCCGGTATATGATACTTCAAATATAAAAGGACTTGGATTTGCAGATACAGATGTTCAAACGGATTTAAACGGCGTGGCCAATCCCATTGCCATTACAAAACTCTTTCACAGTACAGGCAACAGCCTGAATTATCAGATCAGCGGATGGGCTGAAGTGCAGCCCTTAAAAGGACTTACTTACCGCGTACAGGCATCGGTCAGTGGCAACTGGGGTAGGACGCAGGACTGGAATCCGACAGTGGTTCTGGGCGGATCGCAGCAACTTCAGCAAAGCCAGTTAAACAAACAGGAATATTACGGATACAGTCCGCTGATTGAACAGTATCTCACGTATGCAAACCGGATCCGCAAACATGATTTCACCATCATGGGCGGAACCACCTGGAGGAATGATAACCAAGGCGGCCGGATCGGCGTTTACGGAACCAATTTTGCGAACATGGATGTACTCAATGTAATATCCGGTGGGGCAGGCGCAAACGGCGTGAAAACGGATACTTATAGTTATGCCGCTTCCATGGCTTATTTCGGCCGTTTGAATTATGCTTATGCAAATAAATACCTGCTCACGTTCAATTTCAGGGCGGATGCATCTCCCAAATTTGCGCCGGCGAACCGATGGGGATATTTTCCCTCCGTAGCCGTTGCCTGGAAACTGCATGAGGAGAACTTTATCAAAGATCTGAACATTTTTGATCAGTTCAAGATCAGGGCCGGCTGGGGTATTTCCGGCAATGATGCCATTGGCGACTTCATGTATCTCTCCAATATTTTCAACACAAATGTTTATTATCCTTTGGGTACCAATCAGTCGAGGGTGAATGGCGCCACCGTGATGACCAATTCTTCCGGAAACATCAAATGGGAATCCACCGAATCAAAAACGATCGGAACGGATATGACATTTCTGAAGAACCGCCTGAACCTCACTGCAGAATATTTTATTAAAAGCACCAACGACATCCTGTTCCCCGTTCCGCAGCCGGTATCCATGGGTTATGGCAGCAATTCGGTTTCCGGTTCTCCGATCGTGAATGCCGCGAGTTGCGAGAACAAAGGATTTGAACTCGTGCTCGGTTATCAGGGAAACCTGGGTAAACTGCATTATGCAGTAAATGCAAACTATACATATATAGATAATAAAGTCACTTCCCTGGGTCTGGGCCAGCCTTACCTGGTTCCGGTTCCGGGATCGCAGGTGACCACGGGTGTTTCCAGAACAGACCTCAATCATCCGATCGGATATTTTTATGGGTTTATTGCCAACGGGATATTTAAAACCCAGGCAGAAGTGGATGCGGCCAATCAGGCAGCAAGAGATGCCTATACAAAACAAAACCCAAATGCAAGCGCATCGGATATTTCCTCCGTCTATTACCAGATGTCTTCCACGGCTCCCGGAGATGTGAAATTTAAAGACCTGAACGGCGATGGGCGTGTGGATTATGATAAGGACCGTACCAGTATCGGAAGTCCAATACCCCGGCATTATTTTGGTTTCTCGCTTTCGCTTGAATACGGCGGGTTTGATTTTAATGCATTATTGCAGGGCATTGCCGGATCGAAAATATTCAATGCAAATTATACCGGCCTGAGAGGAGGTACTCAACTCTGGAACCAGGAAACCTATGTACTCGGTCGCTGGGAGAGTGAACAGAATCCGGGCAATGGCATTGTGCCCCGGGCAGTGATCGGCGATCCTTCCCTGAACAACAGACCTTCCTCCCTCATGGTATCCAGCGGAGATTATCTGAAAGTCCGGCAACTGTCGGTCGGTTATACCCTTCCGAAAAGCATGGTTGCCCACTGGGGCATTGACGACCTGCGGTTTTATATAAGTACGTACAACCTATTTACCATTAGCGGATACAGTCAGGGATATGATCCGGATATTGCCGGACAGTCCTCCAACCTGAGCCGCGGATTTGATAATGTCAATGTATTCCCTAACCCCAAATCCGTGGTATTTGGCATTCAGGTAGGGTTGTAATTCATTTAGCAAAAAGAAAAATCATGAAAAAAACTACTTATATATTATCGTTCATCAGTTTCGGAATCATTTTATCAATTTCATCCTGCAGTAAAAAAATATTGGATTACAACGATCCGAACAATATCAATACCGCCTCTTATTTCAATACTCCCGATCAGATCCAGGAAGGCGCCACGGGCATTTACTCCGCTTTTTTCTATGATCATCTGATGGGTTGGAGATGGGAGGAAATGTTTGATGCACTGGGCAATGAGTTTTCTGGACGCCCAGCTGCCTTAAGTAATGAAGCGGATATCGTGGCCTTCTGGCATTATCAGTTCAATAATAATAATGATGTAATTACCGGATACTGGCAGTTTCTCTACCGGAT
>DASRLM010000071.1:0-7923 GCA_035648455.1 Puia sp.
GGCATTATGAGGCAAAAAATAAAATGAATAACCATTGCTGGCGGCTCTGGCATTCGCCGGTGATTACCTGGGATGGCCTGGTGGTTCCCTGTTGTTTTGATAAGGATGCCAAACACCGCATGGGGGATCTCCGGGAAAAAACATTCAGGGAGATCTGGCACAATACCGATTATGTTCAATTCCGCAAACAGATCCTTCAGGGCCGCTCGCATATAGACATATGCGCCAATTGCAGCGAAGGGGTAAAAGTGTGGGGCGACTGACCCTAAAAAGCGCTGTTATGGCTTTAGAAAATGATATAAACCAGCATGTGTTCCGAAGCGAATACCAGAAATCGGTCATCAACCTCATCTATACATTCAACTGGATGAATGAAAAACTGAACCGGCATTTTGAACCCTTTGAAATTACCCAGCAGCAGTTTAATATCTTGCGGATTCTGCGGGGTGCGGGTCATCCGATATCCACGCTCCAGATCCGGCAGCGCATGCTGGATAAAATGAGTGACTCCAGCAGGATCGTGGGGCGACTCATTAAAAAAGGACTGGTAAAAAAATCAGTTTGCCGCGCAGACCGGCGGCTGGTGGACGTGGAACTTACTGACAAGGGCAATAAATTATTGCAACGCATGGATGGGCTGAATGAAGAATTTGATGCGGTATTTAAAAGCCTGAGCCAGGAAGAAGCCAAACTATTAAACGAATTGCTGGACAAGATCAGAACCTGTGTTTAATTATGAAAAGATTTATTTCGCTTTCCATACCCCTGTTATTTTCCTTAATTGCTTACGCGCAGCCGAAATATGAATTCCGGGCGGTATGGATCGCCACTGTTGACAATATTGACTGGCCCAGCCGGGGAAATTACAATACGGCTTTGCAGAAGGAGGAATTTATCAGGCAGCTGGATTTGCATCAGCGGAACGGAATGAATGCCGTGGTGGTACAGGTGAGGCCGGCGTGCGATGCTTTTTTCCCTTCGGACTATGAACCCTGGAGTGAATGGCTAACGGGTCAGCAGGGCAAGGCGCCGGTGCCTTTTTATGATCCCCTCGAATTTATGATCAGGGAAACCCATAAACGGGGCATGGAATTTCATGCCTGGTGTAACCCTTACCGGGCCGTTTTCCGCGTGAACAAGTCATCCATTGCGGCCAGTCATGTTACGCGGGTTCATCCCGAATGGGTGATTACCTATGGAGATACCAAATACCTGGATCCCGGAAACAAAGAGGTTCAGCAGTATGTGGTTTCCGTGATCCGGGATATGCTGAAGCGGTATGATGTTGATGCCGTTCATTTCGACGATTATTTTTATCCATACCGGATTGCGGGAAAGGAATTCCCGGACAACGCTTCTTATGCAAAATACGGAGCGGGCATGGATAAGGAAACCTGGAGGAGGAGCAATGTGGATTCCGTGATCCTTATGCTGAACCGGGCGATCCGTGAAGAAAAAAAATCCTGCAAATTCGGGATCAGTCCTTTTGGCGTTTGGAGAAACCTTTCGCAGGATTCCCTGGGCAGTGATACCCATGCGGGACAAACAAACTATGATGATCTGTATGCAGACATCCTGTTGTGGCTGAAAAAAGGCTGGATAGATTATGTAACACCCCAGTTGTATTGGGAATTTGAGTATAGAAATGCGCCCTTCGGGGTCTTGCTGGACTGGTGGAGCAAACACAGCTATGGCCGTCCCTGTTATGTGGGTCTGGGTTATTACCGCGCGGGATCCAACGTATACTGGCGGGATAAGAGTCAGTTACCAAGGCAGCTAACGGCCATACGGAATACGCCCCATATCGATGGGGAAGTTTATTTCAGCAGCACATCATTTCTGAAAGACCCTTATGGCTGGAACGATACCCTGCGGGAGCATTATTATAACTACCCTGCGCTGATCCCTCCCATGCCCTGGATCGACAGCCTGAAACCATCTCCGCCGGTATTGAAGATCACGGATAAAAAAGATTCACTGATTTATAACTTTGAAAAAGGAAATCCGGCAGACACGCTGCGGGGATTTGCCGTGTATAAGGTCACTGGAAATTTTCCGGTGGATTCAACCGGATCCATTCAAATCGATTCCGAAAGGGTGTTCCTGTTTATTCCGGACGGTGACCGGCCGAAAATGGTATTTCGCGTGGCCGCGTTGCAGCAGCATAAAAATGAACGGTATTATATTACGGCCATCAGTAGAACAAATAATGAAAGCGAGCCCGTTCCGCTGTATCCTGTAACCGTGAGCGCACCGTAAATACAGTTGGCCCCAATCGCTGGTTTATGTATGCAAAAGCTTAATTTTGGGAACAATCAATACTCCCATTTTCAATGGCGTTAATTGACGTACAATTACCCAATTCACTGGCCAGGGCATTGCGGTTGCCCAAAAAATCCCCGCGGCGTCAGCAATTGAAGGTTCTCAAAAAATTACTGAAAAAAGCACGCTTTACGGAATTCGGGCAGCAATTCCATTTCGACAGGATCTTACTGAATAAACATACGGTAAAAAGTTTTCAGGAAAATGTGCCCGTCTACGATTACAGTAAGATCTATAAAGAATGGTGGTATAAAACCCTGGAGGGAAAACCGGACATCTGCTGGCCGGGAAAGATAAAATACTTCGCACTCAGCTCAGGCACATCGGAAGCAGCCAGCAAATATATTCCGGTAACCAACGATCTGCTGCGGGGCAACCGGGTGGTGATGGTCCGCCAGTTACTAAGCCTCCGCAATTACCAGGATATTCCCATGAAAAGCGTAGGCAAAGGATGGCTGATGATTGGCGGTAGCACGGATCTTCAAAAGGGACCGGGGTATTATGAAGGAGACCTCAGTGGCATCTCTGCTAAAAAAGTTCCGTTCTGGTTTTCGCCATTTTATAAACCCGGAAAACGGATTGCCAAAACCCGGGACTGGAACCAGAAGCTGGAAGAAATTGTGGAACAGGCACCCAACTGGGATATCGGATTTATTGTGGGCGTTCCGGCCTGGATACAGATGTGCATGGAGAAGATCATTGAAAAGCACCAGCTGAAAAATATTCATGAGATCTGGCCCAACCTCGGGTTTTTTGTGCATGGCGGCGTTTCCTTTGAACCCTATAAAATGGGATTCGAAAAACTGCTGGGTAAACCGATTACGTATATTGAAACATACCTGGCCTCTGAAGGCTTTATCGCTTACCAGGACCGGCAGGATGAAAGGGGAATGCGTCTGGTGACCTATCAGCATCTGTTCTTTGAATTCGTTCCATTCGATGCCCATAATTTTGACCAGGACGGAAATATAATAGAGATTCCGGTGGCGCTGCAGATCCATGAAGTGGAGGAAGGGAAAGATTATGCCCTGTTGATCAGTACTTGTGCAGGAGCCTGGCGATACCTGATCGGCGACACGATCCGGTTTACGAATAAAGAGAAAAGCGAGATCATCATTACCGGACGCACCAAACATTATCTGAGCCTGGTCGGGGAGCACTTGAGTGTGGACAACATGAATCAGGCCATCCAGGTGGTGAGTGAGCAATTGAATATATCCATTCCGGAATTTACGGTGGCGGGAATACCGCATGGACTTTTCTTTGCCCATCAGTGGTATGTGGCCAGTGAAACAGCACTGGATCCGGACATCATCCGGAACATCATTGACGAAAACCTGAAGCTTCTGAATGATGATTATGCTGTGGAAAGGAAAAGTGCGCTGAAAGACATACGGGTGAAAGTGCTCGCTCCGGAGGTATTCATGGAATTTATGCGGGTGACCGGTAAAGAAGGAGGACAGCATAAGTTTCCCCGCGTGCTTAAGGGTAAAATGTTAAAAGACTGGTTAAATTTCCTGGAACAGAAAACAGAGCAAGTCCAGTATTAGTAATACAGCCTTATGATTGAAGCCATTTGGAAAGGTTTAGCGTTGGGGATTGTGCTTGCATTATCTGTTGGGCCGATCATATTCACCATCATCAAACAAAGCATGACCAGCGGCCATAAAGGCGGCTTTAGTTTTGTTGCCGGTGTATGGCTGAGTGATCTCATCCTGGTTATTCTCAGCAATGTATTTACCGAGTGGGTTACCCGCCTGCTCGAATATAAAAAACTCATCGGTTACGGTGGGAGCAGCTTCCTGATCATGCTGGGTGTATATTTCTTTTTCTTCAAAAAGGTTCATCTCAAATCAACCACCGGATCCGTTCACCTCGAGGATCTCCGCATGCACGACGTGCTGAAAATCTTTGCTTCCGGATTCATCATCAATACCCTGAACCCCGGTGTGCTGGCATTCTGGCTCGGCAACGCCACCGTACTGGCGCTTACCCATACCCTAAAGCAAAGGATCATCATTTTTTCCACCTGTCTGCTCATCAATATGGCCGCAGACGTGGGTAAAGTGATGATGGCCGGAAAACTGAGAAAAAGACTGACGGTGCATAATCTTAATATCATTAACAAAATTTCAGGCGGTATTTTAATAGCTTTCGGGATTGCTTTACTCTACGGAGTGATATTTCTTGAAAGTAAGATCAGATAATGATATTGAACAATCTGCCGGCAGTACAATTATTTATGCGGAAAATCATCGCGGTATTATTTTTTCTGATTCCGCTGATCGGCCTCTCCCAGACGGATGTGCTCATCCTGCAGAAGAACGGACGAAATATTAAAACCTATGCACCGGGTCAACCCATCATTTTTGAAACGGTGTATCAGCAATGGTTTGACGGCACACTCACAGAATTAAGGAATGACAGTGTTTTTGTGAACGGCATTCCTTTTCACTATAATGAAATTAAGACCATGCGGTTGGAACGCAGCAAATTAAATTATGGGGCAGACGGCACGTTGCTGATCATCGCGGGTGCCGGCGTACTGGTATTGAACTCAGTAAACGGGTTATACAGAAAGGATAAACCGGCTACATGGTTTTCCGCCACGGGCTGGATCACGGCGGGCGCACTCATCGTAGGCGGCATTTTATTAAAAAAAGCCCGGATCAGAACTTTTCCACTCGGAAAGAAATATGGTTTGCATTATCTTGACCTCCATTCATATAAACGGGTGCATACGGATCATCCTCCGGCAGATACACATTAACCAAGCGAATAGATGGCCATTAAAACAAAGGGACTGGTGCCCCGCACCTGGAGGTGGGTTAAGCGGATCCTGATCTTTTTATTTTTCCTGCATATTTTTTATCTGCTGATCTTAAAGTGGGTAAATCCCCCGGTGACGCTTACCCAGCTGAGCAGTTTTATTCGCGGCGACGGTCTGAAACGCGACTATGTATCTATGGCCGACATCTCCCCGTATGCCAAACTCGCTGTTATTGCGTCAGAGGATCAGTTGTTTCCCGACCATGATGGGTTTGATTTTAAATCCATCGAAAAAGCCATGAAGCACAATCAGAAAAGCAAATCGCTTCACGGGGCCAGCACCATCAGCCAGCAGGTGGCCAAAAATGTTTTTTTGTGGCAGGGCAGGAGCTGGATGAGAAAAGCGCTGGAGGCTTATTTTACTTTCATGATTGAAAAGATCTGGGGTAAAAAACGCATCCTCCAGATGTACCTCAACGTGAGCGAGATGGGTAAGGGCGTTTTTGGCATTGAAGCAGCAGCAAAAGTCTATTTTAACAAACACGCCAGAACACTCACCCGCAGTGAATCGGCGATGATAGCCGGTTGTCTCCCGAATCCCAGGCTGTATACCATTAAGCCCTTATCCAGACACGTTTCCATGCGTTACCCCTGGATCCTGACCCAGATGAATCATTTGCAGGACGATCCGGACATCATCAAATTATTACAGTAGTCCTTCCACTGTGTGAACGCCCTGACGGAATCTTTCTTCATCGAGACCACTGATCTCCACCCAGGGAGTGTGCTGGTTAATCATCAGATCCTTGTACATCCGGAAAAGTTTATTGCGGTTCACGGGATCCGGATATTCTCTTAGTTTATCCCTGGTCCAGGGCAGATCCGTATTGCAGAGCAGGTACAAATCGTAGCTTCTTTCCACGATCTGATCCAGGATATAGGAATGACATTTTCCAAAAACAAATTCACACCACACCTTCATCACATACATATCGGTATCGATAAACAGAATTTTCCCGCGACAATTTTTCAGCATGTCCGTTTCGGATTGAACCTGTCCCCGGGCTATAGTGAGCAGGTCGTCATAATTATACGGCCTGCCGAGCTCCGTTAAATATTTCCGTGCATATTCCGGTACCCATCCGGTATGATAGTGACCGGCGAGTTGTTCGCACAGGGTACTTTTGCCTGTTGATTCGGGTCCGATGACCACCACTTTTTTAGGCGACTGCATGGCCGGTTTTTTTTCTCCAGGAAATATATCCCATAACGGCAAGAATCAGGAAAACGAGGTATTGGAAGCTGGTAAAAACAAGGTGTTTGTAAAAATTGAGCGGAACGGAAGCCAGATCCGTGATGATCCACCAGGTCCAGTTTTCCAGTTTCTTTTTATTCATCAGCCACATGCCGGTGAATGCAGCGCCGGAGGTAAAACTGTCGGCGATGGGTACCGTGCTGTCAGTAAAATGTTTCAGGAATAAATAAAGCAGCACCCAGCAGACGGAAAAAAAAATAAACGCATTCAGCCATTCCTTTGGTGTGGATGCGGTAATTTTTAATGCGGCCTTTTTTTTAGGTTGATGGCCTTGCCCGCCGGAGCGAAGCGAAGGAGGGTTGATGGCCTTGTCCACCGAAGCGAAGCGAAGGGGGGTTGATGGTTGATGGGAGGGGTTGCCTGTCCGGAGGTCTGACTTTGTGTGCATCTGATTTGCCTGGATATCTTCTGCGGGCCTGCTTCCTGTTTTCCGCGACCACATATACCAGCCGAGGATA
The DNA here is from genome assembly GCA_035648455.1 of Puia sp. GTDB lineage: Bacteria > Bacteroidota > Bacteroidia > Chitinophagales > Chitinophagaceae > Puia. The sequence continues at coordinate 6,865 of DASRLM010000071.1, forward strand.
CTCATGACGGTATAATAAAAATTGACGGACGCGTCGGCATAAAGGCCGTGTTTCAGATAGAGATAAATAAAAATACCGGTGCTCACCATACCTACCGGGTAAACCAGGATATTTTCTCTCCGGGAATAGATCACACTGACGATTCCCGTGATTACCGCAATAAATTCAATCCAGGTGGTCTGCTGAATGTCCGAAAGGAATTGCTGGGCGATCTGCTGCAATGGGAAATGAATTGGGAGAATTGAAAGTTAAAAAAAATCCCGCCGGTGGGCGGGAATAAAAATATGCGGCAGAATTTTTAATCTGCTTCTGCAACCACTTCGCGCACTTCCGGGATCATGCGTTTCATCATGCCTTCAATGCCGGCCTTGAGGGTGATCATGGAAGAAGGACATCCCGAGCAGGAACCATGGAGCATCAGGTTGACGGTACCTTCATTATAACTTTTAAACTGGATGGCGCCACCATCCATTTCAACGGCCGGTTTTACATAGCTTTCCAACAATTCCTTGATACGTTTAACCACGTCATCGTCATCGGCGCCGATGGCATTTCCGTCAACATGGGCCACGGTAATTTCTTCTTCGTTGATCACCGGTTTCGCGTCTTCGAGGTAATCCTTGAGGAACAGGCGGATGGAAGGGATCACATCGGTCCAGTCGGTATCGTTGATTTTGGTAAGCGTCACAAAATTGCTGGCGATAAACACACTTTTAATAAAGGGAAATCCAAACAATTCGATGGCCAGCGGAGAGGGCTTTGCACTCTCAACATCCGGGAAATCAATGCTTTTCCCGGGGTAAAGGAGTTTGTTTGCTACAAACTTCATGGTCTCGGGATTGGGTGTCATCTCGGTATAAATACTGATGACGGGGTTGCCGGTTTTAATCATATCTCACTGTTTATGCTTCAAAATTAACATTTATCGCGGGAGAATGGTTGTGAATTCGGGAAAGAGTTAAAAGGGGTTGACGGATGACAGACTTAGGGTGCGAATTCGCAATAAAAGACGGTCAACCGTCATCCGTCAACGGGAACAACTCGCTGGCGGCCTTTCAG
>DASRLM010000072.1:0-2215 GCA_035648455.1 Puia sp.
ATATAGAACCGATGATGCAGGTCCTATCCAATTACCTGCAACATCTCGTTCTGAGTGAGGACGAATCCTATTTATTGCGCTCCTGGTTAATGGAATCAGGAGCCAATGAAGATCTCTTTGATGAGATCAGCAATGAAGCCAAATGGTTTCAGGATTGTCCCGTCGATATCTCCCATGATCTGGCCGGCTCACTCGGAAGAATACGCATGCAGATTATTAAAAATTTGGAATTATAAGGTACTGCCGGTAAATCAGTTACCTGCCAGCGTGGCTCCCTATGTTTCTAAAAACTATAATGGGGCTAAAATAAAGGAAGCAGGCAAAGTAACTGATGCAGCTGGAAAGCATATGTACGAAGTAGAAATAAAAGGCAAGGACCTCATCTTTGATGAAAACGGTGTTTTTATAAAGGAAGACTAAAAATTTACAGCCCTGTTTTTGGGCGTTTTTATCCCCCTTTGTATGCGTTCTTTGGTATCCTGAAAATTGGGGGTTTTATTTCGACTTATTTTTTAATTATCATGCGAGAAATTCACCATTTTATTTTTATTCCCCCATTCAGGGTAATGCCATCCAGGGGTGCATAAATATCCTTAAATACCGGATTGTCAAAAGTCCCGGTATAAATAGAACCCCATTTTGTTTGGCGGATATCGTTCAGGTCTTCGCTATTTATAAAGAGTGAAAAATGTTTCCAGGTTCTTTCTACCAAAGCGCCAAAGATCCAGAAGCTATTCCCTGTACTGCCATCGTTTAGCTGTTGCGATCCCGTGTAATAGGATTCTAAGGCCACCCGCCATTTTCCCTCAACCTCGTACACCAGGTCAAAATGAACCCGGTGATGCGGCGCGAGCGGATACCAGGATTTGTTGCCGTTAAAATGATTCTCCGCAACGGTGTATGCGTATCCCGTAAAAAACTTAATCCTGCCCAGGGTTAGCCGCAGGCTTAATTCTCCTCCTTTTGAATCCGTGTAACCAGTGCCGTTTTTGAACTGGCCTTGTCCGGATGCCGTAGTTGTCAGGACAAGGGGGTTGTTAACCCGGGTATAAAATAGCAAGGGGTTGATCGTCAGCCTAAGTTCATTCATCGAAATGCGGTAAGTAAAATCAAGACTTCCCCCGGTGGATTTTTCATATTGAATATGGGAAGGGTTTATCGGAAGTATACCCTTAAACTGGCGTTCCTCGCTTTCCTCAGTAAAAATGGTGGGTATTTTATAACCCAGACCGGCACCCATACGGGAGGTCAGATGATCATTCCAATGAGCCAGGAGGGACAAGCGGGGAAGCAAAACCAAACCAAAGGGATGGGTATAATCGGCTCTTATCCCACTTTCCACACTGATAAACCGGGATACGGACCAGGTATTTTGAACGAAGATTCCGATGGTTGTATGGTCGTAATCCCGGGTGCTATCCCGCGCGCGATTGGACTCCGAGAAATTGTCTGTGTATAAATTAAAGCCCGCTACCCACAGGTTTTTTTTACGCCCGCCATTCCAACTGACTTCAGAAAAGGAGGATTGTTGGATCCCCTTAAACTGGTACTCAGGAATGCTGATGCTGCGGTTAAAGTGGTTATAGCTATTCTTGAACGAAATGGATGAATGATCTCCCAATTTGTGGGTTATGGCCAGTTGGGTAGTAAAACGGTCAGATTTGTTTTGCTCAAAATATCCGGGCTCGCCATGCTCCACGAAATTGATATTTCCGCCCAACCGGTTTTCAGTAATATATCCTATGCCAAAATTTAAGCTGGTCTTTTTACCGTACAGGAATAGCCGGGGCATGATGGTATAGCGGTCAAATTTTGGAATGGCGGTAAAACCTGTATTGGAAGGATCGTAAGCGCTTCCGCTGTTTCGGGATACGAATAGGGTCATACCGGCTTTGCCATATTTTTCGCTGTAAAAGCCGCTGAGATCAAGACCCCTCGTGGAGGTTCCATTGGCTAAAAAACTAATTTCGCGTTTTTCCGTTGGCACCTTACTAACCAGATTGATGAGTCCGGCAATAGCGCCTCCCCCGTACAGGGTAGAAGCCGAACCCTTGATAATTTCAACTTGTTTGAGATCGAGCGGGGCAATCTGCACCAGGCTCAGGCCTTCTGAAAGGCCGGAATATAAGGGCAGGCCATCCCGGAGAACCTGCGTATACCGGCCCTCCAATTCCTGCAGCCGGATATTGGCCGTATTACTGATGGCGGAGGTTTG
>DASRLM010000073.1:0-6583 GCA_035648455.1 Puia sp.
CTCTACGATCGTATTTATCCCCTCCGGAGAAAATAGCATCACCAGGGATAACAGGCAACCGGAAGGTGTTTTTGTTTTCCCCGATGGCCTTGCCGGGGATGAAGTGGACAGGGTAGTAGAGCTTGACATAAGGTAATATCATTCAAATCATAAAATGGATCAAAAAGAAGAAGGCCGATGGTTTAATTTTCTGGTAGCCCTGGCGTGTATTATTACTGGCTTACTGGCGGGAAGCGGTGTGGACCGGTACATCGTGCAGGTTCCGGCATGGAGACAATTCGGTGTAATAAAGTGGGCGTCATACAGCCGGTATGCGGAGTTTGGCAACGGTCTTTATCTTTATCCGTTTGAGGTACTGGGCAGCTTTATATTATTATTTACTATGTCAGCCATTGTGCTGATGGATAAAACCAGGTACCGGAATATTGCGGGAACCATTCATCTGGCAACACTCTTTGCAACGATTGGCCTTATATTCACCTTTTTTACTTTCCCTGTGATGATGAGTGTTCAAACCATGCCGGGTGATGATATGCAGATTCAAAATGCCTTTGACAAATTTCATTTCTGGGGAATGCTTCGCGCGGCTGCCCACCTCTTATCCTTCTGCACCTGCGTTTGGATATTCGTCAGGAAAAACAATAATCCATCAGATAGTTAACTTAGCAGGTTGAAGCCATATTTTCGGTAATCAATAAACATACTGACATGAAACGCAGAGACATTTTTAAAGGATTAACCCTGTTACCCTTTACGCGGGGCGTTTTGGGAGACGTTCTCCCGACAACACCTGTTTTTGCTGAACCGCCTGCGCCCAAGCGGGATTTTTTTAAGGAATTAGGAGTAACCCCCGTTATTAATGCCAGCGTAACCATGACTTTTTTATCCGGCTCACTGATGATGCCGGAGGTGTTGGAGGCCATCAATTCCACGTCGCATGATTTTGCCAATATGTATGAATTACAGGATAAAGTGGGTGCCAGGATAGCCGGGATGCTGCATTGTGAAGCGGCGCTGGTTACCTCAGGAGCCTCCTGCGCCATCCTGTTGGGGACCGCGGCAGCCATAACCGGAATGGATCAGGCAAAGATCAAACAACTGCCAAACCTTCCCGGGCCCCGTCCCGAAGTAATCATGCAAAAGAGCCATCGTTATCTTTTCGATCAGGCAGTTAGCACTACGGGAGCCAAGATTGTGGAAATAGAAGGACCAGCAGAGATGGAGCAGGCTTTCAATGCCAATACTGTTCTGGCGCTGTTCTTCAATGCCGCGGAAACCTCCAGTGTAACGCATGAAGCGTTTTTAACGATTGCAAAGCGGCATCAGATACCCACATTTATCGATGCGGCAGCCGATGTGCCCCCTGTTGAAAATCTTTTTAAGTTCCAGAAAATGGGCTTTGATCTCATTACTTTTTCAGGTGGCAAAATGATCCGGGGACCCCAAAGTGCAGGACTACTTTTTGGGCGGAAAGATCTTATCGAAGCGGCCAAACTGAATCACAGTCCCCATGAGGCCCCCATAGGCAGACCCTGTAAAGTGAATAAAGAAGAAATGTTTGGCATGTATGCCGCTTTGAAGTCGTACCTGGAGCGCGATCATAAAAAAGAATGGCAGGATTGGCTCGACCGTATTAACCGGATAAGATCCGGGGTAGAATCCATTCCCGGTGTAAAAGGCGAAACCCATGTTGATCCCGGACCTGCCAATGCCTTTCCCAGTCTGTACGTAATCTGGGATCAGACGCAGGTGAAGATCACGCCTAAAGAGGTGCTGGATGCTCTTAAGAACGGAACCCCCAGTATTGTAGGCAATATTTCCAAAAAAGGAGATACTCCTGTGCTGAGTATTGGTGTGGTGTTGCTCAGACCCGACCAGGTTGATATTGTCGCCGGCCGGTTAAAAGAGATTTTGCACAACGCAGTTTAATGGCTTATTATTGAGTTATTTTGTAGTATGAGGCGGTTTGCAACCTTTTATATTATCGCGGTTATCCTCTCATACTCATGCCATAAAGCATGTCACGAACAAAACTATATATTTACCACAAACGATTTATTCTATCCCGAGAAAGACAGCATCCAGGTAGGTGACACCTTGTGGTTAACCTGTACGATCAGCAAAAATCAACGGTTGGTTTATTTTTCCGGTGCCGAAAACCTGGGGGGAAATCTAATCATTTCGAATATTGATTCCTTTAGTACTTCCTCGCGGGGTGCAGTGGAAAAATTCACTTATTTTAATGTTGCGGGCAGTGTGTATTCCGTTGCGAATCTGAATCCGAAAAATGATAAACAGGTCTCCTATCTGGAATCGGATAGTGCCTACAATTTAAACGTAGGTATCGTTGCGTTAAAAAAAGGTATTTACATATTTTCTTTCTCAGATGATCCCGGTGTATACCGGACGGGTTCCCCTTCCTGTGGGGTGGCGAATTTCCTTTTTGTAAACGCCAATAAGAATAAACATCTTTATCTATTTGAGGACCTGCATGGAAAGCTGGGCGAAAATGATAACCTGCACAGTTATTGTTTTAAAGTTTATTAGTTTAGCTTGCTCATCACCGTATCAGAACAACGGTTCCTTTAAACAACTGCGTACTGCCGTCTGCAAACGCTATCGTTATAAAATATACATAGGTGCCGGTATCGGCTGGTTTCCCGTTCAATAGCCCGTTCCAGCCAAATTTTGGATCATTGGCTTCGGCATTGGTGACCTGGAATACTTTCTGTCCCCACCGGTTAAATATGGAAAAATCTTTTAGCATTTTAACATCCTGGCTGCCCAGAACATAGAACACATCATTACGGCCGTCGTTATTGGGGGTAAATCCATTGGGAATATTTACGCTGCCCCCTGAAAATGTCTTAATGAATGTGGTTCCGGAAGTTGTGCAGGCGTATTGATTCTGAACAATCACCTGGTATTTCACACTGGTAGCCGGAGTAGCTACAGGGCTGGCACAATCCGAACAGGATAAGTATTGAAGTGGCTCCCACCTGAAAGTGCCGGGTTGCCCGCCGCTTATTTGCGGATTAAGCCGAACACTGGTTAAACGGGATATGGTTGTATCAGCAGGATTGATGGTTACCATAAAAGGAATTACCGGAATGGTATCCTTATTGTTATCGTATTTGGCTTCTTCAAATAATTTATCGGCAGAAACTGCAGCGTCCGGACTATGATCATTTACAATGGCTATCACGTTGCCTGTGGCGGGACGTTTAAAAAAACAGGTATACGGGGCACATCCGGCTGGGTTCGCCGTTGCAGTAAACACCGGTCCCAGGAGATGTGCATCTGCTTCCGCCGGATCTGCATCGTAAAAAGATACCGTTAAGCCTTGCGGTATACTGCCCCTGATAAAATTATTACAAAGGGTAAATGCTGCATGCATACTGTCTTCACCGGCACACTCCACACTGTCCAGCGTGATATGGAAGTCATCTGCAGGGGGAATATGTAAAACGGTCAATGCGCTGTCTGTACAGGCATAGGAACTGGTGGCCACCACTTTTTTTGTTGTGCTGTAGACTTTGGGTTCAGCGGTAAAAACGGTACTGTCACAGCGGGTGCAACTTAAATCCTCATCCGGGCTCCACACAAACGACGATACGATTCCGGGTCCGGCTGTTGCACTCAGCTGCACATGGTCTCCCGGTTGCAGGGTTGCGCTGTCCGGAATCGGGGTAACATGAAATTGAAAATTGCTTTTGGAAATGATATTATTGGTATAATTCGTTTCAGGAAGGTTCGTATTGGGCAGCTTTAACGGATTGTTGGCACCATTATCATTAAAGACGGCATATAACTGATTCAGACCGGTCCTGTTCACATTGATGATGGTGGTAAAGGAGCTGCAGCATTTTCCTGCAACAGGGGCCGGTGTAATAAAGACAGGGGACAGTTTATGGGCATTGCCATTTCTCGGGTCCGCATCATAAAATGAAACTGGTGTGCCTGCGGGTATGGGCGCGTACCCGTTATTGCAGATGCTCAGCGTCACAATAATGCTGGTCTGCTGATAACATTGAACATTATTTAAAGCAATCGTACCGTCCACTGTGGGGTCGTACACCGGGAAATTAAATTTTTCTGTTGTATCACTGCATGAACCATTTGTTGCGATCAGCCAGATGGAATAGGATCCGGGTGTTTTGAATTTGTAATTTAAATTAAACGATGTACTCACTTCCCCGGGAGTCATTCCTTTATCATTGCTCATCCACCAATGGTAAGCAGTGGCATTGACCGATTTGTTACTGAACGAAATGCTGTCCTGCAAAATGGATTCTTTTGATGCAATCTGCCTTACATCGGGAGTGAACCTGGCCATAACCCCGCAGTTTACAATGACATTGTCAGTATACCGGGCGAAACAATGGGCATCAGCATTATACACTTTTAAAGCAACTTCTGTTTTCCCGGCAGCCGGAAACAGCATAGAAAAGCTGGGACTGTTTCCACCGGCCACGACGCCATTTATGCTCCACTGAAAGTTCGTTCCGCCTCTGGAAGTGCTGGTAAAATTTATCCTGTCGCCGGTTTTTGGAAGCCAGTTGTCCCGGGTAAAATAAGCCACTATATTTTCAGCGCATGGGGGGGTGCATTTATTTCCCGATGCTAAAATATCCCTGACCGTATTCAGGTTGCTGCGCATTTTAGCCGCCTGTCCAGCAGTGAATGAATTGGCGCATGCGCCGCTTAAGCTCATGAAATTCGAAGTCAGGTCGGTCGTATCGCGGGTGAATCCGCTGAGGGTATCGGTGTGGCAGGAATTTTGAATGGCGGTACAGGATGAAGCCGGTGCGGAAGCGGGTGGCGTATCGCAAATGCCGTCTCCATCGGTATCACAATTTGTGTTGTTACAACCGCCGATCACAAAAGTGTATTTCAGTCCGAGGTATGAACCCATCAGGGAAGCCAGGATGGAACCAAAATCTTTGGTGACGATGCCATCCCGGTAATCTCCGCTGGAATCAAAGGTTCCGTAACCGATATCATGGCGCCGGGACCAGTTTCCGCAAGAAAATTTAGTCAGGTATTCATTTTTAACTCCTTCCACATACCAGATATTGCAATATTCATGGGTATTCCAGGACACCAGATTTTTCAACCGGTCATTTTCCATGTCGCTGTCAAAATTACTTAAAACGGATTGGGTTCTGGTAATGCCGGTGGTGTTACCGCCATCCGGGTCAATTTTCGCCAGGCAAAAACGAATCCCGGTATTGACACCGGCTGAACCGGCAGCATAAGGTCCGGTGTGAGCAAAGGCTTCATTGAGGTCCGCTACTGCATCTGCGATCTGCTGGTCACTGATGGCGCCGGGATTTGCGCTGATGATGTGAAAGACCACCGGAACTACCGGGGTGCCGGAAGGGGTCTGGGCTTGGGAGAGCGCGCTGAATAAAATCCCCAGCAGAAAAGGAAATAATTTGCCTCTAAGGAAATGTTCCACACGGCGGAAATGTTCCACGCGGATCAGGTATTTCATTTTCATTTATCTTAACTGAAGTGGAAACAATACCCCGCCTGCTTTCAATGATGGGGTATGCCGGTCTCCTCTCTCAAAATGCGTACCGATAAAACGGATGTGGAATATTTATACCGTCAGGGGTTCCTCCGGGTCAAATCCGATATAGACCTGATCCTGTTCTACTTTAACCGGAAAGGTCCTGATCCGGTAATGGTCTTCCCCGTATAAAGCTGATATTTTTTGGCTAGCCGGCCGATGACAATTAATTTATCCGGGGTAATCTCGCCGCCGGGAATTCTCGGAACCACAGAATAGGTGCCGCCTTTCATTCGCCAGGTATTGCCCATATCCGGGAACCCTGATGGTGGGTTATATGGTTATTTCCCGAGTCGAAATGCTTCCGAAGAAGTTTTTTGGGTAATGCTGAGATATTAAAAATCCGAATACTCAGCCGGGTGAAGAAAAACAATATCCGCGTGTGAAACATTATTTTTGTATTCGGCTTTCCCTGTAAGGGTTTTCCATTGAGGATCACTGAAAAATGCTTCCCAATGTTTATCCCTGTCCTCCTTGCTGTTAAAGGTTGTCATATACATCAGATTGGGCATGTGACTGCCGGCGATCACTTCCGAATAGAAAACAGCATTAAACCCGAGCCTTTTGAAAAGTCCTATTTCATCGCCGGTATTAAACATATGGACTTTGCTTATATTATATTTTTCCGTTGGACTCTCATAACTGCGCAGTTCATAAACCCGGTCGGTCTTAGCACCGGTAAGATGGGGAACTGAAGGAGATGTCATACCCGGAAAAGCTTGTAGTATGATAATCTCGATGCGGTTATAAGGAGCATCGTCGAAACTGGCATCAGTGTAATCTTTGCTGTCAGCAAAATATTTACCATCTGCTTTTAATTGCTGATCTATTCCAACCAGTTTATCCAGTGTGGGAAAAGGAGTGAAAACATAAATTCGCCTGTCGGTATCCTGCTGCTCAACCGGCTTAAATACGCCTACATTTTTAATCCCGGCCCGGTGTAATGCCGGCACATAGGCTAGTTGTAAATATTGTTCGATCTTATTTTCCTGGGCCTGGTTTTTATAA
>DASRLM010000074.1:0-2747 GCA_035648455.1 Puia sp.
TTACTTCGGTATCACTGCCGATCAGAGAATGGGTGAGCACGATATCGTACAAGTTGGCAAAGGATCCGATGATGGAATCTTTTAAAATGGAATAGTTGATGTTCGTTTTTTCGCCGATGGCCACATTCGGGCCGATGATGGAATTCCTGATGTCACATCCCGAAGCAATATTCACGGGATGAATGATGATGGTGTTGTCCATCTGGTGGTCAGGGGCTATATTACTGCCAAACTTTTTAAGCAGCTTGGCATTGGACTCCAGCAGGGTTTCTTTTTTACCGCAGTCAAACCAGTTCTGCACCTTAAAGGATTCAAATTGTACCCCGCCGCGGATCATGCATTCAATGGCGTCTGTGAGGCTGTATTCTCCGTAACTGGTTAAATGGCTCTTAATGTTATTTTCCAGGCATCCGAACAACTGGGCCGTTTCCCTGATCCGGTAAATTCCCACCAGGGCCATATTGGATTTCGGAATCTGCGGTTTTTCCACTACCCGGCTGATGAAGCCATCTTCCTCAATCTCAGCAACTCCGAAATCCCGGGGATCATCCACCCTTTTTACACCCAGCGTGGAAATATTTTTTTCCACCACCGAACGGGTATCGTATTCACAAATCGTATCTCCCAGCACGATGAATATTTCATCATCCCCCACCAGGTCCTTCGTGAGGAGTATGGCGTGGCCAATCCCCTGCCTTTCATTCTGAAAAACAAAACGGACGTTTAATCCGGGATATTTGTCATTTACATAATCCTGAATCTTGGTTCCCAGGTATCCAACAATAAAAATGAATTCGTTGATGCCGGCTTCGAGTAACTGATCTACGATGATGCTGAGGATGGTTTTACCGGCCAGCGGAATCAGGGCCTTCGGTTGGGTATACGTGTGTGGCCTTAATTTTGTACCGGCGCCTGCCAAAGGAATGATTGCTTTCATATTCAGTATTTACCCGATTGACCGGATGAACCGGTTGCTGTCCGTTCCGGTGATCGGGCTGATCCTGCCTGTTTAATGTTCCAGATAAAAGCCCGAATGTAGCGAAATTTCTATTTTCTATCTTAATTTAAATGGGCCGTAATTGAGACAAATGAAATATAATCAGATGGCCTATTTTTGCGCCATGCAAAGAGACAATTTGGTATTCGAACTCATTCAAAAAGAACTTGACCGTCAAAGGCACGGCATTGAACTGATTGCATCGGAGAATTTTACTTCCGTCCAGGTGATGCAGGCCATGGGCAATGTGATGACCAATAAATACGCCGAGGGATATCCAGGACGCCGGTATTACGGCGGTTGTGAAATCGTGGACCAGACCGAACAACTCGCTATTGACCGTCTGAAAGAAATATTCAACTGCGCCTATGCCAACGTGCAGCCCCACAGCGGGGCCCAGGCCAATGCCGCCGTCATGCTGGCGGTTTTGCAACCGGGGGATAAAATTCTCGGACTGGATCTGAGTATGGGCGGCCACCTTACCCACGGCTCCCTGGTAAATTTTTCGGGTAAATTATACCAGCCCTTTTTTTACGGGGTGAAGAAAGAAGATGGCCGGGTGGATTACGATATGATGGAAGCGGTGGCCAAAAAAGAAAAACCGAAACTCCTTATTTGCGGAGCCTCGGCGTATAGCCGTGACTGGGATTATGCCAGAATACGGAAGATCGCCGATTCAGTGGGTGCTCTGGTGATGTGCGATATGGCCCACCCCGCAGGACTGATCGCCAAAAAATTATTGAGTTCTCCTTTTGAAGATTGTCATTTGGTAACTTCGACCACGCACAAAACCCTTCGCGGTCCCCGGGGTGGTATCATCCTGATGAAAAAAGATTTTGACAACCCTTTCGGACTGAAAGATAATAAAGGGAACATTCGCCCGATGAGCAACCTGATTGACATGGCCGTTTTCCCCGGAACACAGGGTGGTCCGCTGGAACATGTGATTGCTGCCAAAGCCGTTTCTTTCGGCGAGATCCTTTCGGATGAATTCACGGAATATGCCAAACAGATTATCCTCAATGCCCGGGCCATGAGCGCCTGCTTTACTAAAAAAGGATATGATATCGTGTCCGGGGGAACAGATAATCATTTGCTGCTGATTGACCTGCGCAATAAAAACATCAGTGGGAAAAAGGCGGAGATTGCCCTGGGCAAAGCGGATATTACCGTGAATAAAAACATGGTGCCTTTTGACGATAAAAGTGCTTTTGTAACATCCGGCATCCGGGTGGGTGTTCCTGCCATCACCACGCGCGGCATGAAAGTGCAGGATATGCAGGAACTGGTGGATTGGATCGATGAGGCCCTGACGCATGCGGAGGATGAACCGGCGTTAACGGCCATCCGCAAAAGGGTGAATGAAAGGATGAAGGCATTTGCCTTATATCCTGAATGGTAGTTTGAATTTTTTAAATTAAACCCACCTTCTTATGCTCCAGCGCATGCAAACCGTCTGGCTGCTGTTTGCGGCCATCTGTGCATTCCTGACCATTCGTCTTTCATTTTACGGAGGCAGTCTGGAAGTTGCCGGCAGCCCGGCTTTATCTGCTGATGTTTCCCCGATCCAGTATCTGAATGCCGCATTCAATATCTGGATTTTAATCATCACCATTGCACTCATTTGTGGATCGGTGATCGATATCTTTCTCTACAAAAGCAGGAAACTTCAACTGCGCATAGTGATCGTGGCCATCCTGCTTTCCCTCCTGAATATTTACCTGTATTACAGGCAAACCCTCAAATTCAC
>DASRLM010000075.1:0-2567 GCA_035648455.1 Puia sp.
CTATTATCCTGCAGGGGGTGCCGCAGGCCGGCTATGCAACTTACCGTCAAACAAAAGTCAATACGGTATATCCCGGAATGAAAGGCGACTTCTTTGGCGAAACCCTCAAAGAATTGCATAAACGGGGCATCTCCGGGTTTGGATATGTCGGCATCGGATGGGTGATGAAGTATGCAAAAGAACATCCTGAATATACCGATGGAGATAAGGACCGGCCGATGATCTGTCTCAATTCCCCATACCGTGATCAGGTGATGGAATCTGCGCGGGAGATTATCCGGAATTACCCGGTAGACGGTTTCCGTTTTGATATCCTGGACCAACCCGCACAGTGCCGCTGTGCAGGCTGTAAAAAATTGTATCAGGAACTGTTTAACAGCGCGATGCCTGCAACCTGGGTTGACTGGCAACACAAGCAGCGATTCCGCGTGGAAAGCATCAGCCGGTTCGTGAAAGACAGTTATGCTGCCTGCAAGGCGGCCAAACAGTCTGTGCCGGTGTGGCAGAACTGGTTCAACGGAGAAGATTATGCCGACCTCAGCGACGCCAATTATGTTGACATGAGCTATCTGGAATTCACCGACCCCTTTTTCGAGTTATTTCTGAACGGCATATTTGATAAAAAAGGCATTATTACCGGAAAAGTAATTGAAGATCCCAAGAGGGCCTGGAAATGTCTCGCGCTTGGCGGCAGGTGTTATTCTTATTTCGCATCAGTAGGCAAAACCGGATTGCCTGATGCGGATAGCTCGTTTGACCGGATTGTTCCGCCCGACTGGTTCGAAAAAAAGTTAGCTCCGTTTTATGCCCTAACCCGCGACGCAGAACCCTACCTGAAAAATACCAGGCCGGTTACCAACATCGCCATTCTTTACAATGAAAAAACGCGCTACCATTACGATCAGTATAACCGGGACGAGTACGTCCGGGTGCTTCGCGGAATCACGGAACCGCTTTTGGCCTCAGGCAATCCCGTTCGTTTCATTTCAAACGTTAATCTCGCCCGCACTTCCCTGGAACCATATAAAGCACTGCTATTGCCCGAGTCTTCCGGATTTTCAGCCGATGATTTGAACATCATTAAGGATTACGCCAAGAACGGCGGCATCGTCCTGATAACCGGGGATGCCCTTTCCTATAACGCAGACGGCAGTCCACTGACCGATTTTGCCCTGAGCGGAATAATGGGCGTTTCGAGAAGGGAAAAGGCTGAGGCATTGAAAAAAGTCGCCGAAAAGCAAGCCCGAAATGAAGACCTTGTTGATCCGCGCATCGTGATCAGGGATGATATAATGCCTCCTAAAAACCCGTCAACAGACAAAAAGCTGACGCCTGTTGTTTCGGTATCCGGATCCAATATCAGTTCAATTGGCAAGGCAAAAAAACAACAGCCCTTCGTGCATGTCAATCCGTATGGAAAGGGCTTCGTTTATTATATTGCGTCGTCCGAAATGCCGGAAGTCACTGCTGCTGTCCTCAATTATGCAGGTGTTCACTCCCCTGTAAAAAACGGGGATCTTTCCATATTATCCGTTCTGACAAAAAGAATCGATAAGAACGAATGGTTCCTGCATTTGCTGGATAGCGGAAAATATTCGCTGGTCATTGACAAAAAATACTGCCCTGCGTCGAAGATAGCCGGCACATTTCCGGCCGGCATGAAAAACATTCAAATAAGATTCACTGAAAATGCCATCCTGGTTGATGTGGACAATCAAAACAATTACAGCACGATTATCCTGGAGTAACTAATCTTTTTTATACCAGATATTCCGATATTCCACCTTCATGTGCGGAAGTACATGCGCCTGCAATCCCAGCCAGCCTTCAAACTTGCGGTTTGTTGAATCGTTATCTGTTACGTCGCTCATTAAAACACCGTTGATATAGTGTTTCATCCGGTTGCCTTTCACCACCATATAAAGAGAATTCCAGTCATTGTCTTTGATCAGTGTTTTCAGGGAGTCCATATTGCCGACCGAGTCGGTGATGATGGGCTTTGAATTGGCTTCCAGTCTCACTTTCTGCCCTCTGTACGCCAAAAATCCACGGCCCCTTTCTTCATAATTCTGACCCGTGTATTGATTGGCTCCGTCAATATCCAGCTGATAGCCTTTTAATGCGTAAGGGATATCTTTTAATTCTTCGCTGCGATAATTGATACCGCTGTTCCCGTCGGCGCTGATCCGGTATTCCGCTTTGAATTCAAAATCTGCCGGTTTTTCTCCCCGCCAGATCAGAAAAGTATTCGCCTTCGGGCGATTTTGGGGGGTGATCTCTCCTATGAAACTGCCACTGTCAATTTTCCAGACACTGGTATCTCCGGCCCAGCCGGTAAAGGTTTTACCGTCAAATATCTGCACAAAACCAGCGTTGCCGCCCGTAGCGCTGTCAGTGCCGGCAACAGGATGATCACCGGCGGGGTTATTACAACTGCCGGCCATGGATGCGGCGGTAACCAGTATAAGCAACTGCTTAAAGATTTTAAGGTTGTTTCTATTTATCATTTTTATGTATTTATACTTTTTGAAGGTTCATTGATTCCACAGCTGTCTAATCTTTAATGT
>DASRLM010000076.1:0-3500 GCA_035648455.1 Puia sp.
CCGGATATCCAATGGTTCCGGGATGCAAAATTTGGTTTATTCATTCACTGGGGTTTATATTCTGAACTCGGTGGTGTGTATAAGGGCAAGAATTATTACGGCAGCGGTGAATGGATCATGCACCAGGCAAAAATCCCCGCGGCGGAATATGCCGCGCTGGCAAAAGATTTCAATCCGGTAAATTTCAACGCAGATGCCTGGGCGCAAATGGCCAAAGATGCCGGCATACGTTATATGGTGATCACCGCCAAACACCATGAAGGATTCAGCATGTTTGATTCCAAAATCAGTGACTTCAATATCGTAAAGGCCTCGCCTTACGGCAAAGATCCGATGAAGGCCCTGGCTGAGGCCACCCGCAGGCGGGGAATAAAGTTCGGATTTTATTATTCGCAGTTTCTTGACTGGCATGAGCCAAACGGTGGTGGCAACGATTGGGATTTTGACGAAAGCAAAAAGGACTATCAGCAATACTATCACGACAAATCCATTCCGCAACTGAAGGAGTTGCTGACCCATTACGGACCGCTCGGCATTATCTGGTTTGACATGCCTGGCGGACTTTCCCGCGAACAAACCAGGGCCATGGTCGACAGTCTGCATGTTTTGCAACCGAAAGCCCTGTTTAGCAGCCGGGTCGGACAGGGATTGGGCGACTACACAGATTTCGGTGATTCCGAAGTTCCGCCGCTTCCTGTTCCCGGCGCCTGGGAATCTATATATACCCACAACGACACCTGGGGATATATTGCACATGATATGAATTTCAAATCGCCCAAAGAAATCATTCATCTCCTGGCCAACGTGGCCTCTAAAGGAGGAAATCTCATGCTGAATGTGGGGCCGGACGGGAAAGGGAACATACCGGCTTATTCCGTGAGCTATCTTAAAGCAACGGGCAGGTGGCTTCAGAAATTCGGGGAAAGTATTTACGGCACCACGTATGGTTTAATACCGGCGCAACCCTGGGGTGTTACCACATCCAAACCCGGAAAATTATTCCTGCAGGTAATGGAAAGACCGGCAGACGGGAAACTGCTTGTTCCCGGCATGGGTGTCCGAATTCAAAAAATCATGCAGCTGGACAATAAAAAACCGGTATCCTGGAAATTAACCGGAAACGATCTCTATGTTGATCTGCCCGAATTATCGGATAAAAGGAATACGGTTTTTGTAGTGGAGTATACCGGTCAGTTAAAAAGTTTTGACCTCACTCTTCCCATCACGGTATCTTCCCAATATCCGCTCAATACGGTGGATGCTGTTTTTGCCCAATTGAAAGGATCTGCCCAGATAGAATCGCTTACCTACAGCCATTATTTTGGCGATTGGAAACATGCCACCTGTGTCACGCATTTGAACAGGACTTCGGACGAAGCCGATTTTAAAGTCAGGGTACCGGAACCGGGAGATTACCGGATCATCCTGGAATATGCGTGCCCGGAAGCCGCCAGCAAACAGGAAGGCATTGTGGAATTTAATGATCGGGAATACAAGTTCCGCACACTGAGAACTTCAGCGTACAACGAAAGCGAACCGCTGCCGTTTATTAAACATTCAATATGCGTGACAACGGTCACCAGACCGGGTATCTATAGCGTAAAAATTCATCCGATGTATAACGGAAATGAATTGTTCAATCTGAAATCGGTTTTATTTGAACCGGTAGACTGATCATTTTGCGTTATCCGGAACAGCTTCAATCAGCACAGCGGACCGGGGCGGAATAGCCATAACACTATAGTGATCCGAAAAAACGCCCAGTTCCCTGCCAGTCCAATAGTCGGTTAATCTGTAACTGCCCTTTAGCGGCAGATCGATTTTCCTGGGTAGGTCTGTCCAGTTGAAACAATGAAAATACTGCCGGTCACCAGTATGCGTAATACCAAGTTCCAGATCCGGGCTGTAAAAGCTTGCCCCGGTGCCGGTGGAGGGAATGCTTTTTCCCAGTATGGCCAGTTGTTTTTCTCCCAGATCCATGGCTTTGTCCCCGCTCAGCACCAGGCCGCCCACGGCATGAACCACGGTGGCATGAAAGAGCCACTGATTGTCTGTTATGGACGAATCTCCGGCAAGCAATATACAATCCGGATCGTTCACCCACAGGCGGCCGTTTTGCCAGTCGCGGTTCAGGTTTTCCCTGCCCGTTGCAGCAAAGCGCTCCCAGCTCCTGTCAATGTCGTTGGACGTTCTCATCATATTCACAAGACCAAGGGATGGCCACATGGGTGCATTGCATCCCAGCAGGATCGCATCCGGTCCGGCTCCGCGAATGATGGCTTCCATTCCACGGCGGTAGGCTTCAATGCGCGTGGCCTTCGGATCGAAATGTTCTCCGGAGATGGTTCCCCAGTAGTTGGCATCCAGTTTAAAATAAGAGATGCCCCATTTTTCCCTCATCGTATGGAAAGTTTCTTCAAGAAATTTTTGCGCATGCGGATTGGTGCCGTCCAGCACATACCAGGGTCCGTGTCTCCAGCCGCCAAAACCCTTTGTTGCAGAATTCAGCGGACGGCCTGCTTTATCTTTGATGAACCAGTCCGGGTGCTCACGGAAAAGCCGGGAATCTTTTTCTGCAATGAAGGGGGCCACCCAGATGGCCGGCAGAAAACCTTTCTCCCGGATGGCAAGAATAGTTGAATCCATATTGCCAAACGCGGGACTGGGATCAAGCCAGTCACCTTCATAGGGAGAATAGCCGTCATCGATCTGAATGTATTCGAGCTTCGGTTTCATAGTGGCAAAAAGGGCAAGATTTTCCTGAACGATGGATTTCGTGGCCTTATCGCCGTAACAATACCAGGAACACCATCCCGTCGGAATTTTTTTGATGGGCAAACGGGTATGGTGCTGCTGAATATATCCCGCAAACCGTGCCAGGAGTTCATTCCGGTCGTTGCCTTGCATAGCCGTAAACGTTTCCATCTGCCATTTTGCTCCCGGGGCAATGGATAGTCCTTCCGGATCCATGGTGATCATCAGCCGGCTGGTGGAAAATGAAAATCGTCCCGCAAACCGGTTGGACGATGAAAAGCCCAGCAATACATACCCTTGTTTTCCGAGGTCCAGCGTAAATAAATTATACACGGTTCGGAGGCTGTCCGATTCCGGAAGCCGGTAATGATTGCGGTCGGTATATTCTGACAGGTCCACCGGCGATTGCAATGTTCCGGCTGTTTGGGAAAGCATCTGGAAGCCCTCTCCGTAAATGGGCGTGTTCGGATCCAGTGCCGTATTGCGGAGATTGAATAGGATGATATTTTTCAAATACCTGGTTTCCCTGCCGGTGTTGGTTATGCTGGTATAACACTTGTCGCCATCCCACTTTCTTTCGATGTGTATGGCTGATTTGTCCAGGACGCGCCCGGAGATATCAGTAACGGAAGGTTCCGATTTTTGTAAGAGACTGATCAGGTTCACTTTTCCGGCATCCGGAATTGCGGCTCGTTTTTTTTGCTGAGCCGGAAGGGTGGATACAAAAAAACAAGCAAGCCATAATG
>DASRLM010000077.1:0-5135 GCA_035648455.1 Puia sp.
ACGATACATCATCAAGGCCAGGTCAATGAACCTGGCTGCTGTGTTTGCCGGGGCGCTGGTTTTCCTGGCTGCCTCTGTGGATCATATTCCGCTTTCGGAATGGCTTTTTGGAAATGCCATCGGCATTCTGGCGATACTGGCCGCCATCATTTCGCTGCTGGTTCAATGGTATCTGGTGGCCAGGGGAAAAATATACATCATCCGCGTACTGGCGGGATTTCAGATCGCCATGATCCTGCTGGCCACTACGTATTACCATTATCCCCGGATTATTTTGCTGAAGGGCGGCGGTTATCTTTCCCTGTTGGAACACCATGGCAACGATCCTGCTATACGTGCACTGGCCCTGGCCCTCCTCATCGGCAGTTTATTCATTCTTCCCGCGCTGCTGTATCTGATCTATAGTTTCCAGAAGAGAAAAGCCGCGGTATGATCAGAAGAACTCATGAACATTTTTCTTTTTCCTGTTCTTGTGGTAGATCTTTTTCGCCTTTTCGATCATGAGCAGATATTCTTTTTGGGATGGATCGTTGAGGTCATAACTTTCTCCCGCCATTTTTGCCAGATCATTCCAGGATAATTTTTCCGTAAAGCGTGATTTTTTTAAAAGGCTCCCGAATAAAGCCACGGATGCGGCAAACCGGTAGTGCCGGGGCAAATTGCTGAAATAACTGCTGTGGCAGGGGACCGAATATTCTTCCAGGCGCGCCGTATCCGCATTGGGCAGCTGATAGTGAAGCAATACTTTTGCCAGGATGGTATTGCTGGCAACCGAATCACCACCGGGTTGCTTCGCCGGCTCGATTTCCAGCAACGCCATCAAAGTATGTCCCGATCCGATTTCCCCACCCTGTAAAATATTGCTGGTGTCCGACAGGGCGTTCAGTTTATTATCAAAACCGATCAGCCGGTAATTTTTAATCAGGGCCGGATCAAACCGGATATCCAGGTACGCGTCTTTGGCAACCGCATAAATGGTTTGCGCAAATTCTTCCATCAATACTTTTTCCGCTTCTTTTTCATTGTCCAGGTAGGCAAAATTTCCTTTTCCGCGGTTGGCCAACACTTCCAGCTTGGAATCCTTATAATTACCCATACCCACGCCAAGGCAGGTCAGGTATATATCGGAAGAACGGTAACTGCTGATCAGCCGGTTCAATTCGTCTTCTGACTGCTCGCCTACATTAAAATCCCCGTCCGTAGCCAGGATCACCCGGTTTGTTCCTCCCCGGATGAACTGGCTCTTGGCCAAACGGTAAGCCGCCCGGATGCCGCCTTCTCCAGGTGTAGCGCCCCCGGGTTCAAGCTGGGCTATGGATTCCAGGATCTTTTTTTTATTTGCGCCGGAGGTGGGTGTCAGCCAGACGGCGTTGACCCCGCCGTAAACAACAATCGAAACGGTGTCTTTGTCACGCAGGTTATTGACCATTAAACTGAAAGCGGATTTTAGCAATGGCAACCGGTTCGGAAGGTCCATGGATCCCGACACATCGATCAGAAAGACCAGGTTGGCAGAAGGGATGCTATCCATATTGGCTTTTTTCGCGCAAATTTGAAGAAAAAGCAATTGGTTATTGGGATTCCAGGGACAGGTTGATACAGCAGACCGGAAAGAAAAAATACTATCGCCTGTTGGCGGGGTATAATCGTAATTGAAATAATTGAGCATCTCTTCGATCCGGATGGCATCCGGCGGAACGGAATTATCCATGTTCAGGAATCTGCGGATATTGCTGTAAGAGGCCTTGTTGATATTGATGGCAAAGCCGGTTTCGGGATATTTAGCCGCCGGAAGAAATTCATTTTCCACCAGGGAACTGTAGGTTTCAGCCCCTACTGTCCACCGGTTCAATTCTTCGGAAGAAAGATTTTTGGTCAGTGATAATAATCGGTTCTCTGGTATTGGGGGTGCTGCAAACCGGGCCTTCAATACGATGGACTGAAACCGGGTGGCGTTCACGCTCAGGGAGCAGGAATAATACCCGTCGGCGGATAGGGAAAGGGAATCATTCGGGTTTGGCAGGGTGATTCCGAATCCGCCCAGGTTACCCGAATAATAGAGGTATCCCGAAGAGTGCAGCATGATCTTTACGTTGCTGACGGGGTTATTGGCTTCGTCCTTTACTTCTCCGCGTAAATAATATTGACACCTGGCAGAAAGGCAGATTAGCAGGGAAAGCAGTATGATGGGCAAGGTCTTCAATCGGAATGGTTTGGATATCAGAACAAAAGGTACACTAACAACGGTATTTATTCCAAAAGCTGATAGATGGAGGCGGTATTTCTTCCCAAACCGTTATAGTCCAACCCGTAACCCACCACAAACTTGTCGGGAATCTCAAAGCCCGTGTAATCCACCGTTATGGGATGCAGTTTAGCCTCCGGCTTGTGGAGAAGGGCCACGATCTTCAGCGAAGACGGCTGCTGATGAAGAAGCTGGGGCAGAAACTCATTCATGGTCTTGCCGGTATCTACGATGTCTTCAATAATCACCACATGACGTCCGAAGATTTCCGTATCGAGCCCGATGGATGTGATCACCTGGCCGCCGGACTTCATCCCTTTATAGGAAGCCAGTTTGATAAAAGATATTTCTGCATCAATGGTCAGTTCCTTGAAAAGATCGGCTGCGAATATAAATGAACCGTTGAGGATCGCGATGAATACAGGGTTCTTGCCTTTATAATCCCTGTTCAGCGCCTGCGCCAGTTCGGTTACTTTCTTGCGTATCGCTTTCGCAGCGATATACGGTTTGAAGTTCTTGTCGTGTATGCGGATGTTGGACATGTTTTGGTTTTACGAGGCCGGAATGACCGGTTTCTTATACCCCAGATTTCTCAAAGCGGGCCTGGATGATGCGGTAGACTGCAGAAAAATTTTCTCGCCCGGTGCAGGCTCTTCTCCGGGGTTCAAACGGTTCATTTCGAGGAGACTTTCATAACGTATGCCCTCGTTCTGACAGATGGTATACAGGTTCTCTCCGGCCTGTACCACATGAACCGGATTCAGGCCCGTTCTCCGTTTTCTCTGTAAGAAGATTAACTGGTCATTCGCAAGCACATCCTGCTGGTTCATATCATTGAAGTCCAGTAAACGGCTGAGGGGAACATCATATTGATTGGAGAGGGAAAGTAGGGACATGCCAGCCTTCACAAATACAACCCGGGCGGAATTGATGGAGAAAGGACCGTCCGGGTAAACCGTACTGACCAATGGCTGGATCAGCCCTGTGCTGTCGGTAAATCCCTCCAGGGTCTTTTGTTTATTTTCCGATGCAACCGGATCAACGGCAACCGGTTCTTCCGCATGCCGTTTGCCCATAGCAATGAGGGTATAATTCTCCAGATCGTAGTCCTGAATGAGTTTAATGAGGATCTGCGGATAACGGGGATTGGTTGCGTACCCGGCCTTTTTTAAACCATAGGCCCAGGATTCATAATCCTCCGGATTCAGTTTGAATAAAAAAGCATATCTCGGGCTGCCTGTCAGGAAATCCGAATGGTCTTTGTATGAATCCGCGGCAGTGGCATAACTGCGGAAACATTCGCCACGGGCATCATCATCGTGAACAACGGTTTGGCCGGTCCATGTGCTTTTGCATTTTATGCCAAAATGATTGTTTGAATGCAGCACCAGATCGCTGGTGCCTGCTTCGGTTTCGTGAATGCCCTGCGCCAGGATGATGGAGGCAGGAATGCCGGAGCGCTGCATCTCGGAGACGGCAATACCCTTATAATTGCTGATGTAGCTAAGGACCTGATCGGGGTTTTGCGCCCAAAGAATACACGGGCCCATCATCATCAGGCCAAATATCAATCCTTTTAATTTCATCCGTAGGTCTTTTTATTTTGTCGGATGGATCATAAAAGATTCACCAGCAGTTTTATTTTTTCCGGATCAGCAACAGGCCGTCCCGCACGGTGAGCATCACTTTATCCACACTTTTATCCTGCAAAACCAATTCATTGAAAGCCTGAATGGCTATTGCATTTTTCCCTTTCAGTTTTTCTTCCAGCACCTGGCCATGGAATAATACATTGTCGGCAAGGATCAGGCAGCCGGACCTGAGTTTTGGCAGCAGCAGCCGGTAATAGTCCTGGTATCCGGTTTTGTCTGCATCAATAAAAATCAAATCCCAGGGCTTATCCAGGCTTGCGAGTACCTCTAACGCATTTCCGGTGTGCAAAATTATTTTATTACTTGTTTTCGATTTCTTAAAATTTTCCCGGGCCGCAACTGCCGTTTCTTCCCTTATTTCCAGGGTATGCAGTTCTCCTCCGGGTTTGAGCCCCTTGGCCAGGCATAAAGTACTGTAACCCAGGAAAGTACCAATCTCTAAAACATAGGCTGGCTGAACGATCAGGCTGATCATTTCAAGCAGTTTACCCTGGAGGGCTCCACTTAGCATTTGCTTTTCGGGATGGAGCTGGCTGTCTTCTTCGATCTGATTCAGCAAGGGATCTTCCTGCGGGGAGAAATGCTCAGCATAGATTTGAACTTTGGGATTGATGAGTTCCATGGCGTAAAGGTAATAATTTGGTTTTTACGATTATTTTGTTGAAGGTTGATGGTTGATGGACTTCAGGGAGGAATCCGTAATGAACGGCTATCAGGTTGCAACACAACAGGTGTAAAAATGCATCCGAAGTCCATCAACCATCAACCATCAACCCTTTCTTCCTGTATGAAATCAAATGGAGTCCCGCAAAAGTAATCAGCCCGTTTATCGCCAGCAGCTCGAGGCCGATGTGGAAGTTTCCGCCAAACAATTGATCCTGGTATTTATCCAGAAGAAAACAGAGCAGGGGAGATAAAATACAGACGATGGGAACCCATCGGCCATGCACTTGTCTTTTGGTGAGAATAGAAAAAGAAAATAATCCCAACAGGGGGCCGTAGGTATAAGCCGCTACTTTCAGGATAATGCCGATCATGCTGTCGCTCGAAATCCATTTATACACGAGCACGAACAAAAGAAAAATGAATGCAAACAGGAGGTGCACCCTTTGGCGGATCCTTTTCTGACGCGCTTCGGGAAGGGATTTGTTCCGCTGAATGCCGAGGATGTCTATGCAGAATGAAGAAGTGAGTGCGGTAATTGCACCGTCCGAGCTCGGGAACAGGGCGGATATGAG
>DASRLM010000078.1:0-11528 GCA_035648455.1 Puia sp.
ATTTAAACGTATGTGTATATGTTTTGGGCGTACCGAATATATAATTTAAGGGAGTGGGATCATACTTTCCCCATAACCCGTTTCAGCAATCACGGGACGATTTATTAGAGTTTACTCCGAGTAAACCTTCCTTGTCATGCACAACATAGACTACAGGTAAACTGTCTTCAATTATATATTTTGAGGTAAATACAGTCTTCATACTTAATTGTCTCTTTTTTAAGGTTTTTCCTTTTTCGATAATACTTTTGCATTCGAGTAACTATTGGATCCACCCTTTGATAAAAGATAAATTATTCTTCCTCGCGAACGCCGTCATTAGAGACTCCAAAACAAAAAAGACGTATACGCATTAATTGCAAAACAGTTATCATCTCTTTCTTTGCCATGGAATCTTACAACCGGTGGCTCTTTCTTAAAAGCGTAGTTAACTTTGTTTTTACATTTTAGTATGTAATTTTAAGACGCTATGCTCAAGGTATTGATATATTTGGTTTTTTTGAGTCTCCTTTTCATTTCGTGTCATCCCGATAGGTTTTATGCTTTTTTTACCATAAAGAATAATTCAAATAAAGGTATTTGTTACGTTTATTCGAACTCGTATGCGGGACACATCTATTCCGAACAATAAAGTAACGTTGTTCAGCCAACGGAGAGCTATCCGGTAATTAGATCCGCATCTTTAGATAGCTATTTTACAAGTATAATACCATTGGGGAGAATTGAGATTTTTATATTTGATTCGGAAACAGTTCAAACAGTACCATGGGACACTGTTGTCGTTCGATATTTGATCCTCAAACGGTACGACCTTACCTTAGATAGTATAAAGGAACTAAAAGGTCTAATTGCGTATCCATAGTATTTCGAGTGTGAATGAGTTCTTTAACACACTCCAGCAAAGCGCTAGCATGCTTTTCTGGAGGCGTGCAAGAGTTATATTTGATTGACAAGTACGCGCATAAAAATCATCTCTAAGTGTACATTTGCGGAAATCCTGTTCGGCAGGGCTTTTAACGCAACCTGATGGCGAGATTAATCGGCTGGTAATTTGACGCGGAAAGATATTATTTAACAAGAAATAATTTAGAGATATTTACCATCACTAAACAGGAAAGAATGATAAAATTCCGCATACTCCTGGCCCTGGTGACGGGCATCCTGACGCTCGATGCCGGTGCGCAGGAGATTTTTCAAATGCCGGCCGGAACAGAATCCCGGGTCAGCAGCTTCGAAAACGGGAATGGATTGAAGGGACAGGGAGGAAAAACCAATAAGGGTGCTAAAGGGAATGCCTTTGAATCCATAAGAGCAGGCGAAAGTAAAATGTTGCTGGATATACATTCCGCGGGCACCATCCGCAGGATCTGGTGTACGATAGACGACCGTTCGCCGGCGATGCTGCGGTCCCTGCGTTTGCGGATGTACTGGGACGGTTCCGCGAAACCGGCTGTGGATGTTCCTTTTGGAGATTTTTTTGGGACGGGACTTGGCCGGGTCGTTGCTTTTCAGTCCGCCCTCTTTACCAATCCGGAAGGCAGAAGCTTTAATTGTTATATTCCCATGCCGTTTAAAAAATCCGCGCGGATCATGCTGACCAATGAAAGCATAACTGATTTGAACGCGCTGTTTTTTGATATTGATTTTATCACGGTGACGACACAGCCGAAGGACATGCTGTATTTCCATGCCTGCTGGAACAGATCTTTCCGGTCCGCACCCGGAAAAGATTTTGAGTTCCTCCCCACCGTAGTCGGCAAAGGCCGCTATCTGGGTGTAAACATGGGCGTAAACGTAGATTCCGTTTACGGAGATACCTGGTGGGGCGAGGGAGAGGTAAAAATGTATATGGATCAGGACAGTCTCCTGCCAACGATCAATGGTACCGGTTCAGAAGATTATATTGGAACAGGATATGGAGAAGGGACTTTCTCGCATCTCTATCAGGGCTGCAATGTGGCGGATGGGAAAAACAGGCAGTATGCATTTTACCGGCTCCACATTCCCGATCCAGTCTATTTCCATTCCCGTTTCCGGGCTGCGATCCAGCAGATCGGCGGCGGGGATGTCAATACAGTCAGGGCGCTCCTGGCCAGCGGCATTCCGCTGATCCCGATCTCGGTGAGCAGCGATCACCTCACCCGGCTATTCGAACCGCCCGGCTCGCAACAGGACCTCTCCACGCTGAAAGGCTGGATGAATTTTTACCGCAGGGATGATTATTCGGCCACGGCTTATTTTTACCTGAACAGACCCGAAAGCAATTTGCGGGAACTCGCTCCCGTTGCTGAACGGATTCGATAAAAGTTCCCTGATGGCCGCTTCCATGTTCTGCTCACCGGAAGGATCTGGTGGGTTCCGCACAATGATGGAATTGGAAAGTGTTCAGTAAGAAGTTAAATTGAGTAGTAAAAATTCAAAGGATGCCTGATTCCCGGAATAGGATGCTCAAAAAAGTCACTTTGCTTTTTTCGCTGATGCTGTTTTCTTTTACCGGCAAATGCCAAACCGATACCGGTTCCTGGATCCGGATCAACCAGTTCGGTTATACGCCCGCTGGTATCAAAGTGGCGGTATGGGGCAGTAAACAGAAAGAAAATATTTCCCGTTTTTCGCTGCTGAATGCGAAAGATTCGAAAGTGGTCTTCCGCGGACAAACCGGAAAAGATTTTGGCGAATTCGGACCGTTCAGCAATACCTTTCGTTTGGATTTTTCAGCGTTTAAAAAAGAAGGCAGCTATTATTTGCAATGCGGTAAAGCCGTTTCTCCGGTTTTTCATATAGCAGGAGATATCTATGCCGGCGCACCGGATTTCATTCTCCGTTATCTGCGCCAGCAACGCAGCGGCTTCAATCCGTTTCTGAAGGACTCCTGTCATACCCACGACGGGTATACGATGTATGGACCAATGCCCGACACCACCCTGATCGATGTGTGGGGTGGCTGGCACGATGCCACAGATTACCTGCAGTACGTAGCCACTTCAGCCAACGCAACTTATCATCTGCTGGAGGCTTACCGGGATTTTCCGGAAGTGTTCGGCGATGCTTATGAAGCCAATGGGTTGACCGGATCCAACGGCGTTCCCGATGTGCTGGATGAGGCCCGGTGGGGTCTTCGCTGGTTATTAAAAATGCATCCGCGGAAAGACTGGATGTTCAACCAGCTGGCCGACGACCGCGATCATCAGGGCTTCCGGCTGCCTGATCATGATTCTGTGGATTACGGATTGGGCAAGGGTCTCGGCCGCCCCGTATATTTTGCCAGCGGAAAGCCACAGGGTCTGGGCCAATATAAAAACCATTCAACCGGCGTTGCCTCAACCGCGGGGAAATTTGCCAGCGCTTTTGCCCTGGGATCTTTTATTTACAAGGGTGTTGATCCCGCATTGTCTGAACTCCTTAAAGAGAAATCAGAATCCGCTTATCAGTTGGGTTTGGATAAACCTGGCGTTAGTCAGACCGCACCCAACCGCGAACCTTATTATTATGAAGAGGACAACTGGGTGGATGATATGGAACTCGCTGCCGCTTCCCTGTTCCGGATAACAGGTGAACATGAATATTATGATCAGTCGCTGAAATATGGCTCCGAAGAAAAAGTGACCCCCTGGATGGGAAAGGACACCGCAAAACACTATCAATGGTATCCGTTTCACAACTTCGGACATTTTGAACTGGCGCAGGAAAGCGGTGCTCAGAATAAAATCCTCCTCACCGGTTATTACCGGCAGGGCATTGAAAAAGTCTGGCAAAAGGCCAAAGCAAATGCGTTTTATCGCGGCATACCCTTTATCTGGTGTTCGAACAACCTGACGGTTTCCTTTGCCATACAATGTTATCTGTACAGAAAATTAAGTGGCGACCGGCAATATGCAGCGCTGGAGCAGGCCTGCTTCGACTGGCTTTTCGGATGCAATCCCTGGGGCAAAAGCATGGTGTATGGATTGCCCGCCAACGGCGACACACCATTGCATCCACATTCTTCCTTATCCTACCTCAACCACTACCCGCTGGATGGGGGAATGGTGGATGGCCCGGTATATGGCAGCATTTACAAAAACCTGCGCGGCCTGAAATTATTGGAGCCGGATAAATATGCTGCGTTCCAATCGCCCCATGTGATGTATCATGATGATGCAGGCGATTACAGTACCAATGAACCAACGACTGACGGATCTGCCACCCTGGTGTACCTGCTGGCTGAAAAACAGCATGAAGCGGAAAAAAGCGTATCCGGAAAAATAGTGGTGAAGAGCCATGGGGCCATTATCCGCGGCGATATGGGAAAGAAAAAAATTGCCCTCGTTTTCACGGGCGATGAATTCGGTGACGGGGGTGCGTTCATCGCCGGCGCATTAAAAAAACAACACATCAGGGCTTCGTTCTTTCTGACCGGTAACTTTTACCGGAACAGGAATTTTCAATCTGTTATCAGGGCATTGCAACGGGACGGTAATTATCTGGGCACACATTCCGATAAACATTTGTTGTATTGTGATTGGGAAAAAAGGGACAGCCTTCTGGTTACCCACCGCCAGTTCAGCGAGGATCTGCAGCGGGCCTATAGCGAATTGAACAGGTGGAACATTGATCGGAAAAAGGCCCCTTATTTTTTGCCTCCCTATGAATGGTACAATGATTCCATTGCCGCGTGGACCAAAGAAGCCGGATTGCAGCTGGTCTGTTTTACGCCCGGCACCCGCAGCAATGCAGATTATACCTATCCCGAAATGGGGGACCGCTATCTGAGCAGCGATTCCGTGATGCAATCGGTGTTTCACTATGAAAAAATATCTCCTGCCGGATTGAACGGATTTATTTTACTGGTCCATATTGGTACTGATCCGCGCAGGAAAGATAAATTCTATCTGCATCTTCCGGACCTGATCAGCGGGTTAAAGTAGCGCGCATATCAGTTTGTCACCATCAACGAACTTTTAAATTAAAGTATTCGCCCTGTAGCAAAGCATGCTAAACCTTCTGAACGTATTGCCATGGCTTTATTAGGAATAGATCTGGGGGGAACCAAACTGGCCGCAGCCGTTTTTACGGATGCTGGCAGCATGCTGCATAAAACGTCTGCGTATCTGGAAGGCCGCACGGGCGCTGAGACCGGCCGTTTGATCACGGAGTACATCCGCCGTTTTGTTTATCCGGTGGGGCAGGTGGCTCAGGAAGAAATACGGGCGATCGGTATTTCGGTGCCCGGAATATATCATCAGAAAACAGGCATTGTATGGGCGCCCAATATACCGGGCTGGGAAAACTATCCCCTGTTGCAGGAAGTAAAATCTGTGACGGGTGGAATCCCGGTCACGATTGACAGTGACCGCGCCTGTTATATCCTGGGGGAATACTGGCAGGGGAACGTGCAGGGATGCAGGGATGCTATTTTTTTGTCGGTCGGCACCGGTATCGGAGCCGGTATCCTCATCAATGGAAATGTGCTGCGGGGCGCGCATGATATTGCGGGTGCCATAGGATGGCTGGGATTAAATAAGCCGTTTACCGAAGGATACATCAGCTGCGGCTGTTTTGAATATCACGCATCGGGAGATGGCATTGCGCGCGTGGCCAGGGATTTGCTGAAAGACGCCCGCGGATATGAAGGAATCTTAAAACAAAAACCGTCACATGAAATAACAGCCCATGACGTATTTCGCGCGCTGGATCAGAAAGATGCCATTGCGGTAGAAGTGATCCGGGAATGTATTGCGTATTGGGGAATGGCCGTGGCCAATCTGGTCAGCCTGTTCAATCCCGAAAAGATTATCCTGGGAGGCGGCGTCTTCGGCCCCGCCATCCGTTTCATACCGGATATTCAAAAGGAAGCTGAAAAATGGGCGCAGCCCATCAGTGTGCATCAATATACGCTGGAGGCGTCTGGCCTTAATGGGGACGCAGGTGTCTACGGAACAGGATATCTTGCATGGAAAAGTCTGAACCCTGTAAAAACGGCATCTTAAAATTCTTCCATGTACAAAAGGAAACTTGTATTTGCTGCCGCCTGTACCGGGATGCTGTTGTTTGGTATTACCCTCATTACGCTGGGCTCGGTTGTTCCGGGGTTAAAGGATAAATTTCTTTTAAGCGATATGGCCTCCGGTACCTTATTCTCCATTTTACCATTGGGTATTTTAACCGGTTCCTTTTTATTCGGTCCGCTATGCGATAAATATGGTTATAAGTTGCTGTTGATGTTTTCCTGTTTTAGTGTATGCGCCGGATTTATAGGTATTGCCCATGCGCCCTCCTTAACCCTGTTGCGGGTATCTGTTTATTTGTTCGGACTGGGCGGAGGCGCGCTCAACGGGGCAACCAGTGCGGTGATGTCGGACATCAGTGACCGGCATAAAGCAGCCAACCTGAGCATACTGGGTGTTTTTTTTGGCATTGGCGCCCTGGGCATGCCCTCAGTACTCGGCGCACTGGAAGGACGTTTTTCTTTTGAATCCATTTTAACGGCTGTCGGGATCATCACCCTGCTTGCCGGTATATACATTGCCGTTATACGGTTCCCTCCACCCAAACAGGCACAGGGTTTCCCGATTGCAAAAAGCCTGCGCCTCGTAAAAGATGAGGTCCTGGTGCTGATCGCGTTTTTTCTCTTTTGCCAGTCCAGTTTTGAGGCCATCATCAATAACTGGACAACCACTTTTCTGGTGAAGCAAATATTGGTTACCCAAAGCCATGCGCTGTATGCCCTTTCTTTGTTCGTTGCCGGAATGACCGCGATGCGGTTGCTGACGGGAACCCTGTTCAGAAAGGTGACCATCAGGAATTTATTATTTATTTCCCTGATATTGCTGATGGCCGGCTGTCTGTTGCTGAAATGGGGAAATTCCTTTGCAGTAGCTGTTGCCGGTTTGATCAGTCTGGGGGCCGGGCTGGCCGGCGGCTTTCCGATTATGCTGGGCATGGTCGGCAACCGCTATCGGGAACTTTCCGGCACGGCATTCAGTTTTGTGCTGGTGATCGCCCTGGTCGGAAATGTGCTGGTGAATTACTGGATGGGTATCGTGGTGTATAACTATGGAGTCCGGCATCTCGTTCATGTGGCGATGCTGGAAGTTTTGGTGATGACGATTTTATCCCTGCTGATGTTTAGAAAATTGAAACCTGATCAATAACCATTAATATACAATTATGTTAGCGAAACAATGGCTTAGCAACGCAAGGGAAATTATGACCCGGATAGAGGATACGCAAATGGACAACATCCGGCTGGCTGCGGAAACGATGGCGGAATCCATTGCCTGTGGCCGGTGGGTGCACACTTTCGGCTGCGGGCATGCTACGTTGCCGATAGAAGAAATGTATCCGCGCATCGGTGGTTTTGTGGGATTCCATCCCATGATCGAATTGCCCCTGACTTTTTTTACGCGGATCACCGGAGAAATGGGTGTGCATCAATTTGTATTCCTGGAAAGGGTGGAAGGCTATGGTGTGGAAATCATGAAGGGATATAACTTTGATACGCGGGATACGATGTGGCTGTTCTCCCACTCCGGTATCAATAACGTGAACATTGATGTTGCCCTGGAAGCCAGGAAAAAAGGAATGAAGGTTGTCGTATTCGGATCGGCCGCAGAAGCCAAAGGCAAACAAACCCGTCATTCCAGCGGAAAGAATATTTTTGACCTGGCTGATATCGTGGTGGATTCCTGCGCCCCGCTGGGAGACGCTTCTGTTACTTTAAAAAATCACCAGGATAAAATAGGACCCGTTTCCACCATGGCCTTTATTACCTGTGTATGGATGACGGTGACCACCGTGGCTGAAATACTGGCTGACAGAGGCGTTAAATTACATATTCATCCTTCCCATAATCTGCCCGGCGATAATACGGCCAGGCTGCGACTGGAAGAAGCCCTGGCAGAATATAAGAAACGAATTGCCGGCGTTTAAAGCACTAAAACCTCGGACACTGAACGGCATGTACCGACTGTCCGCCTGCATGTTTAAGCATGTAAACAAGGGAAATTTCCAGACCGCCACGGCCTTGCGTCGCTACGTTAAAAGCGGAAACATTTACGTCGTAGGTCATGCCCAGGTTAAAACATCCATAGTCCAGACCGATATAGGGAATCACCGCATCGGTTACGTTATTTACCCGCATCCAGGCGCCGAGATAAAAATTCACCGGATAGTTTTCATCGGCGCTGGCCGTTATTTCCAGCGCACCACCAAATACCCATTCGCTCGCCGATGCCTGCTGGTTGAAAAGGGTACTCACATACCAGGACGTGTATTTGGAAGAAGAAGGAAAGTAACCGCCTGCATGTACGGTGAATCGCATGGGCAGAACCACCTTGTCAAAACCGAGAAATGATTCTTTTGGCTGATTGAGATGATAAACGGATGCACCCAGGAAAACCGCATTGTTTCCATTCAGCGAACCGTTATATAAAATGCCCGCATTCATATCGAAATAATGAGTGGTGATCTGCATCAGGTTCTCACGTTCTGTGGGCGATGGGAGCCAGGTGCCGTCAACCTGCAATCCGTCCAGGAAACGAAGCTTTGGTCCATCAAGCAGTTTATTGGCATAGGTTCCCTGAAACCCGACACCGATCTGATGCTGGCCATCTTCATCAATGGTTTTGTGATATGCCGTGGAGAAAGAAAAATAATTGCTGGTCAGTATCCCGTTTGCTGTTTTATCCGTCATGGCCATAAAGCCGATTCCCAAACGATCATTCTGCGGAAGTTTATTTTGCATGATGCCGAGGTCAATGGAAACCGTGGAG
The DNA here is from genome assembly GCA_035648455.1 of Puia sp. Classification (GTDB taxonomy): domain Bacteria; phylum Bacteroidota; class Bacteroidia; order Chitinophagales; family Chitinophagaceae; genus Puia. The sequence continues at coordinate 8,754 of DASRLM010000078.1, forward strand.
GTGATATAAGCTTTATTTACGGAGGGCCATTGATTGCGGTAGTTGCCCGAAACCCTGACGGAGCCATCAAATTTTCCGGTCAGTGCGGGGTTTAACGTCAGGGGTGACGCAAAAAACTGGGAAAAAGAAGGATCCTGTGCACGAACGGTATGGTAAAGCAGGAACAATATGATAAATAGCGGCAAACGATGTGTGATCATCTGCGGTTGAACGAACCTGCCGGATTGCACCGGCTGTTTTGCCTGATTTTTCATCGTAACAATTCAACCGTCCCCTTCAGCGTAAAATTTTCACCTGAAAAACATTCCATGGTGCTGACATATACATAGGTCCCTGCCGGTTGCGGGGTGCCATTCAGCGTTCCGTTCCAGCCATAGGTTTTATCATTCGGCGGAAAGTCAGTCTTTGAAAACAGCAACTGACCCCAGCGCGAATACACCTGGAAGAATTTCACCAGCCTGATGCCATTGCCCGCCGGATAGAAGTAATCATTGTTGCCGTCGAAATTCGGACTGAACGCATTGGCCATATACACGCCGTTTTCCGAGCATAGTATTCCGATCGTTACCGAGCTGCTGGCCCTGCATCCATCGGCCGTTGTAACGGTTAACGTATAGGTTACCGGATCCTGTGGAATGCTCGTGGGTGATGCGCAATCCGTACAGCTGAGATAGAGCGGTGGCGTCCAGCTCCAGGATACCACATCGTCACTTACTTTGGAATCAATCACTACCGTGCTGCCGGGGAGCACGGACATGTTGGGAGGTAATGATACCGTTGGAAGCGTGTCGACAAAAACAGTAAACTTCCCGGTATCCTGGAAACAATGGTATTGATCCGATCCGATTACGGTATACAAAGTGGTGATTGCCGGACGCGCCACCACGCTGTCACCCTGGTCTTGATTCAGCGTGCCTGCCGGTGACCACACATAAGCATCGGCCCCGCCGGCTTTCAGGGTAGCGCTGCTGCCGATACAAATGATGGTATCTTTTGGTGACTGCATCGGGAAGCGGGAAGCGATATGCAACGAATCCATGGCCGTAGATACGCAGCCGATGGGAGATTGCACCCGGACCTCTGTGGTATAATCTCCGGGAAGCGTGTAATCAAAGAAAGGATCGGACTGATCCGATGTATCTCCGGCAATCCCCGTTCCGAAATCCCAATGATAGGTCAGCGGATAATTCAGGCTGTCGGCTACAAAACTCAGCACGTTTGGCGTGAACGCAACCATACCCGTATCGCAGCGTATCAGGGCAGGCCCCAGGGAAACATGCAGGGTATCCATGAGCAGTTGACGGTTGTAACGGAAAGTAATCTGACACCCGGTGGAGTCGGTCAGGATGAGCGCCGGCGTAAAAAGTCCGGGCAATATATAGTTGTGAACGGCCATGGTATCGGTGGTGGTGATCACGGTTCCGTCACCGAAATCCCAGGTAAAGGATCCGGCATAACTGGCCGTGGCATGCAGGGTGTCGATAGCGGGTATGCAGGCCTGGAGCAGACTGGAATATAAGGTGCCGAATGGACCCTTCACCGTAAGCGAGTCCACATAGGTGGTGCTTATTCCATTGGCTCCGTATCCCGTCAGCGTAATGATGTAGGTGCCGGGTAAATTATAGGTATGGCTGGGATCCGGGTTGTTGTCTGCCGTGGCGCCGTCTCCAAAATCCCAGTGAAGGCCGATGGTATTATAGGTGTCGCTGATAAAATTGGCCAGCATCGGCGGACAATTGGCATGGTCAATATATTGCGTGGTGTAGGTGAACGTGGCTATAATGTTTTTGACAATGATATATTGAACCGAAGTATCCGCGCAGGTTCCAGCCGTTGTTGCCGAAGCAATGAGTGAAACGGTATCTGATCCGATATTGCTGAAAACGTGCACAACAGAATCCGGATTTGCTGAATTGGATCCGTCGCTGTAAAAGTGCCAGGCGAATGTTGCCCCTGCCTGAGTAATGGAGCTGTTGTAAAAAGTAACCGGGAAACCGGGAGCGATGTTAACGGGCTTCCAGTTAAAGTCGGCCTTTGAACCGTAAATAATAACCTGGGTCACCGCCAACTGCACGGTGGCGGAACATCCGGATGAATCGGTTACTGTTAACGCAGGCTTGTAGGTGCCGGGAAATGCATAGGTATGCATGACGGTATCTCCGGTTGTGCGGGTGATTACATTTCCGTCACCGAAATTCCAATCCCATTGAACAAGGGGAATGCCATCTGTAGCCGTGGATGAATCGGTAAATATAACCGGTGACCGGTAACAGATCTTGTCCATCGCCCCAAACGCGGCAACCGGTCCGGTAATGTGTATGGGAATGTAATTGCTGGTATCAGGGCATTTGAAATAATCCGATTGGATGATCACCCGGATGCTGTCCTTTCCCCGGAGGAGGGAAGACAGCGATCCGGAATAGGTATTTTTAAATCCGGAATTTCCCTTTGGAAGAACCAGGGTTCCGTCGTTGTATTGCCAGCCAATAATGTGATAGTATGTGTTCGCGCCGGCGGAGAAGCGCTGGTAGTTGGTATCCAGTCCGGATATCATTACGGGCAGACTGGCACTGGCGCAAATCGTGTCCATCGGGGAACTCAGCACCGGGTGCTGCCTGGGCAAAACAAAAACAGGAACCGGTCCGCTGTTTTGAATACAGGAACCGAAAACAGCGGTAACGGATGCGGTATAGGCGCCGTTCTGCGGGTAATGATGATTTCTAACCGGGACATATACATAGTCCGTATCGTTGGGTGAGCCGTCACCGTAATTCC
>DASRLM010000079.1:0-4566 GCA_035648455.1 Puia sp.
GTGCCGGTAAGCCCCCGCACCATGCCCCGCAAAAAACGATTTGCCCGTATCCGGTAGACGAGACATTCCCTGTCCTGCTCCCAGCCGCTTTCCATGACCGTACACCGAAAATTTTTCACCTGACTGTTGCGCTTGCAGAAACTGGAAAAATCTTCGAAATCCTGCAGCCTTAGGGCCGCCTCCTGCATCCGGTCCAGGTTCACCGGATAAGGATAGAAATAGGCCCGGTCCCCTAAAAAAGGGTTTTTCTTTCCATATAAATAATATCGGTATTCCCGGCTTTCTGCATCAAAACGACAATGCGCATCCGGGGGCATTTCCCGGAGGGACCGGATGCAGATATCCCTGGGCAGCAGGGCATTGAGCCGGTAAACGGCATCGGGACTGATCTGTTCCCCGAAATCAAAATGAAAATAGTTCTGCCGGGCATGAACTCCGGCATCCGTACGCGAAGATCCCGTCATCCCAACAGGCTCCCGGAAAAAAATGGCAAATGCTTTTTCCGCCTCCGCCTGTATGGTATTGGCATTGGCCTGCACCTGGAACCCGCTGTAGGCTGTGCCCATGTAGGAGACCTCTAGAAAATAGCGCGGCATGCCGTAAAGATAAGCGCTGGGGTCTTATCCCTTCTTTTGCAGCAGCACCTTGAATTTCTTCTTGTAGATTTTATCCGTGATCGTTTCCGAGAGATCCCGGAAATGATCCGGATCGGATACGTGACCGTGGGCCGCGGTCAGGAACCTGTATTTTGCCATATCCGACACAAACAGGTCCTCCAGCACCTTCAGCTGGCTCACGGAAAAGCATTTCATGATGAAAGCGCCGGACGCAACAGATATTTTATCCTGCAGGGTGTTTGCAGTGAGTATGGCAGACCGCAGGGCCTCCACATCGGGATCACTGGCTTCCTGGTGACAGGCTATGGGCGCCATGGCAGAGTCACTGACCCGGATTTTGACCGTGTCCTTCGCCAGGGTTCGCAGGGTATCCTTTAAGGTGGTTTTAACCGTTTCCATTACGGGCACCGCTTCTTTCTCTTTTCCCTTCAGCACCGTTTTTTTTGATGCGGTATCCCCTTTCAACAGTCGTCTCGCAGTAACCATGGGATCTTCACGGGGCTTCTTCCTTCCGGCAACATCCGCCGTTTCGAAATAAACAAACAGCGTAATGGTGTCCCTGCTCCCTTCAGGAGAAGCATCCAGAAACACCATCTTCCTGGATACTTTCAGGGAGACTTCCCTCAATTTCCTGATTTCCGGCTTTATCACTGGCGACTTGGCCACAAGCACTTCGGGAGGCGGTTTCTTTAGTTTTACCGAATCCACCGGGGTCTTTTTCCGCGGGGAAGTGACTATGGCAATGCTGTCTGGTTTTATTGTTTTGGCGGTTGTTGCCGTATCCTTTGTATCCCTCGTATCTTTTGAAAATCCTGTTCCCGCATAGGTATTGTACATCACCGAAGTATCATTGACAACGGCAGCCATAAGCCTGGAGAATCCGTCATCCCGTTTTACCCCCTGGTCCAGCAACCGGCTGCTATCCACTTCTTTCAGGGCATGGATCACTTCTTTGGATTGCCAGTTATACAGTACCCAGGAACTGTCTGATCCCTGCAACTGGAAGCCCCGGTCCTTCTTATTCACACGAACAGGAAAAATCTGCTCCGGAATAGCTTCCCGGGGAAAACGTATACAGACCCGGTAACTGCTGTCCTGCAACTGGGGAATGATCAGATACCCGTGTTGGGTAGACGCCATCAGGTTGTCCCCGATCCTGGCCGTAAAGGGTTGTTTATTCTCGGCATCGATCAATATGAGGTAACCCGCCTGCTGCCCGCGGCAAATCATGGCCGTACAGGCCAGCATGAGTGTAAAGAAACCGTTCATCCCAAAGAGACGAAGCTTTTGCATTATTTTATAGTTCTTGCTTGTTCATATAACTAGCTTTGCCCACTTAAAAAAGTATTCGAATGAAACGATTCATGCTGTTGTGTTCTTCCCTGTTCCTCCTCCTTTCCCTGGCTGCACAGGATGGTACTAAATTAAGCAATGACTCCTCGCTGGCTCTGTACCGCGCCTCTTTCCCGCACATCAACGACCTCGTCAATACTAAACTGGACGTGAAATTCGACTATTCCAAAAGTTATCTGTACGGAAAAGCCTGGATAACCCTCAAACCGCATTTCTACCCGACAGATTCCCTTTCCCTGGATGCCAAGGGAATGGATATTCACGAAGTCTCCCTGTTGAAAAGCAATTCCCGTTCCCCGTTAGCCTATAACTATGATGGTTCAACGCTGAACATCCACCTGGATAGAACGTATCACCACAAAGAAAATTACACGGTTTACATAGATTATACTTCTAAACCCAATGAACTGAAGCACCAGGGCAGCGCAGCCATAACGGATAGCAAGGGCTTATATTTTATCAACCCGCTGGGGGAAGAGAAAGATAAACCCACCCAGGTCTGGACTCAGGGAGAGACCGAATCCAATTCTGCCTGGTTTCCTACCATTGACAAACCCGACCAGAAAAGCACGGAAGAGATCATCATGACGGTTCCCGCTAAATACGTAACCCTCTCCAATGGCAGGCTGATTTCACAGCACAAAAATACAAACGGCACCCGCACGGATACCTGGAAGATGGACCTGCCCAATGCCCCTTATCTTTTCTTTATGGGCGTGGGCGACTATGCCATCATTAAAGATTCCTACAAGGGCAGGGAAGTGAGCTATTATGTGGAGAAGGCTTATGCTCCGGTGGCCCGAAAGATATTCGGACTCACCCCGGAAATGATCGCTTTTTATTCCCGGGTGCTGGGTGTGGAATTTCCCTGGGTAAAGTACGCCCAGATGACCGCCCGCGATTACGTGAGCGGGGCGATGGAAAACACATCGGCTACCCTGCATACCGATGCCCTGCAACAGGATGCCCGGGAACTCACAGACGGTAATAAATATGAAGAATACGTGGCCCATGAGCTTTTTCACCAGTGGTTCGGCGACCTCGTCACCACCGAAAGCTGGAGCAACCTCACGGTGAATGAGTCCTTCGCCAATTTCAGCGAAACACTCTGGAACGAATATAAGCATGGTAAAGATGCAGGCGATGAAACCAACTACCTCGATCTGCGGAAATACCTCGCGGACCCGTCAAATCCTTCCAAGGACCTGGTGCGTTTCCATTACCGCGACCGGGAGGATATGTTCGACATGGTAACTTATTCCAAAGGCGGCCGCATCCTCAATATGCTGAGAAATTATGTCGGTGACAGCGCTTTTTTCCGGTCCCTGAACCTGTACCTCATTACCAATAAGTACAAAAGTGCCGAGGCGCAGAACCTTCGTCTCGCCTTTGAAGAGGTCACCGGTCAGGACCTGAACTGGTACTGGAACCAGTGGTATTATGGCAGTGGACATCCTAAACTGGATATCCATTATGCCTATGATGATGTAAAGAAACTGGCCATGGTAACCATCGGCCAGACCCAGGGCACCGGGAAAATTTTCAGGGTCCCCCTGGCCATTGACGTTTATGAAGGAAAAGCAAAACACCGGAATCAGGTTTGGCTCACTAAACCAGAGGATACTTTTTACTTCGCTTACCGGCAGCGGCCGGACCTGATCAACGTAGATGGTGACAAGATTGTCCTTTGCGAAAAAAAGGATGACAAGACCCTGGCGAACTTTATTTTTCAATACAGATATGCCGGATTATACATGGATCGGCGGGAAGCCATCGAATATTGTTCGGATCATCAGGATGATCCGGTGGCGCTGGAACTGCTGAAAACGGCCATGAAGGACCGGTACTACGGACTAAGGAATTTAACCATCAATTCCCTGGATCTGGATAAACCGGCGGTTAAATCGGCTGTGGAGCCCATCCTGGCCGACCTGGCACACCATGATCCTAACCGGACCGTACAGGCAGCAGCCATCGAGCAACTGGACAGTTATAAAAAAACGGAATACAGGGATTTTTTTATTCAGAAAGCCTCAGATTCCTCCTATTCCGTTGCCGGCAATGCCCTCGAAGCCCTGAAGGCCATTGATCCCGACGAAGCGTACCGGCTCGCCAAACAATTTGCGAACCAACCGGCGAGAGGGAACCTGCTTTCTGCCATAACCGATATTTTTATCAATGCGGGAGACACCAGCTACCAGTCCGTGATTATCGAAGGCTACAGTAAAATGGCCCTGAGCCAGGATAAGATCGATGATCTTCCCCATTTTGTCGTTTCCCTGCTGAATATTCAAAACGATAAACAGTTCAAAAAAGGAATAGACGCCATTATTAAATTATTGAAAGAAATCCCTCCCTCTCAGCAGAAGGAATTTAACGCGGCGGTGAATGAAAATTTATTAAAACCGCTGGCCGGCCGAAAGGATGCGGACGGATTTAAGGCACAGGCGGATTATGTGCGGGCGAAGATGGAGTGAGCTTCTCATTTAGTTGACGGTTGACGGATGACCGTTGACGGACTTCTGGTGCGAATTCGCAATAGAATACGGTCAACTGTCATCCGTCAACCGTCATCCCTTTTTTACCAGCTTCCCCC
>DASRLM010000080.1:0-3587 GCA_035648455.1 Puia sp.
TTTTGCTGTTCGATCACGGAACGGCCCGTAAAATCCTTGCTGAATTTAGTGATCCATCCCAAACCCGCAGACAAGGGAGAGGTATCGTCGTTAATATCGTTCCCATATAAGCAATAGCCCATTTCGAGTCTCAGCGTATCCCTCGCGCCCAAACCCGCAGGTTTTAAACCCTGTGATGAACCGGCTTCAAAAATAGCATTCCAGATTTTCTCTGCCGAACCGTTTTTATCTTCAAAATAGATCTCGACGCCGCCTGCTCCCGTATAACCCGTGGCGCTGATCAGCACGTTGTCAACACCCGCAAATTCTCCCTTCACGAAATGGTAATAAGGCAGGTTCAGGATATCCATTTCCGTTAGTGGCTGCAGGATCTTTGTAGCATTCGGGCCCTGAATGGCGAGCAGACAGGTTCTGTCCGAAATGTTTTCCATGGCCACGTCTGCTGTATTGTAACGGCTGATCCAATCCCAGTCTTTCTGAATATTGGAGGCATTCACAACGAGCATGTATAAAGCATTTTCCTTAATGCAGTAAACCAGCAGATCATCCACGATGCCGCCCGATGTATTGGGAAAGCAACTGTATTGCGCCTTCCCGGCGCTGAGTTTGGATGCATCGTTGGAAGTGACGCGCTGAATAAGATCCAGCGCATGTGGTCCCTTCAGCAGGAACTCCCCCATATGGCTCACATCAAATATGCCGGCATTGGAACGGACGGCCAGGTGTTCATCATTGATGCCCGTATAGCTTACGGGCATAAGATAACCGGCAAATCCGGTCATTTTTGCCCCCAGATCCAGGTGTTTTTGGGTAAAGGCTGTCTTTTTCATCTAATGCGGATAAGTTTGTAGCAATGGAGGACGAAAATAAAACTTGCGTGTCAGGCAGCCAATAAAATAATCGAATAGCGCGATATTAACGGTTGACAGTTGACGGATGACAGACTTATATGCGCGGATTCGCAATAAAAGACCGTCAACCGTCATCCGTCAACTGTCAACCCTTTTCTCAGCTCCACTTCGTAAACAAAACCAGCGGAGACAAACCTTCGTTGTCCCTGTTACATTCCGCTGTAGCCACTTTTACTTTGGTTAGCTTTTTTACTTCTTTTTTATGGTAGCGGTAACCATCCTTCGGGGCATTTTCTTTTTTGTCCTGATCATTTGGCTGGTCCCCGTCCCCGCCATGATTTTCATCAGGGGTCCTGCTGCCTGGAATTCTTTCCAGCCCATGTTCGGTCATGATGTAGTCCACATCGCGCTCCAGAGAGTTATTGTTGTTTCCCCAGTTATCGTCCCAATCCAGATCAACCCCGTGATCACGCATGTTCCGGTTGAAATCGAACCAGTGAAAATCTTCCAGGCTCCTGTCCATCCTGATCTTTTTCCCAACGGGTATTTCAATCACCAGCATCACCTGCTGATTCCGGAACTGCTGGCTGGGTTTGATGGAGAAACCGGTGGGCAGGTAAAGTATACTGTCATTTTGCTGCACCCGGAAATCAATCTGCGAGGCCAGGTTGCGGGCCGCAGCTGCGGTATTGCCGCGACTGAGCTTTTCCTGACGGAGATGCCAGCTGCTGTCGGCACTTTTTATCACATCAATGCCTACAGTATTCAAGATCAGACTGTCTTCCGAGACTTCAAAAAAAGGTGCATGGTGATGCCAGTTAATACCCATCCAGTCGGATTCGTAAATAACCGGTTTTAAATCATTCATTTTTACGATAAGCTTTCCGTTTGCCGGGGCCGATATATTTGTTTCCTCACTCATACCTGCGCGGGTTCTGAAATTGGAAGAAACAGAGGCGATAAGGGCCAGCACGCAGATCAGGCCGATCACCCAGAGACTGCCGAAGATGTATCCCAGGTAATTGCCGCCTTTGCGGGCCCCGATGATGCGACGGATCAGCCAGGTAAGCAGCCCCACCACGGGTAAGATCAGGAATAGCAGAACGGCCGCCCAGGCCAGTATATTCTGCCAGAAACCGCCAATGATGAAGTTCTTCAGGGGAAGCACGCCGGCACCGGTGAAGATCAACCCGATCAGGGCCATGACCAGTGCAAAAGTGAAAATGACCGCGATGAAAAGAAAGAATGCTTTAAACAATACGCCGATCGCATGTCCGATTCCCTGGCGGGGTGAATGACCGGTTGACATATTCCGGCTAATGTCAGCTGATTTATTTTTGATCTGCGTACCGAACTGCTGCGCCTGCTTTTTCATTTCACCGCCAACCTGCGTGGCCTTTTGTTTAAATCCCTCCAAGTCTCCCCTGATGGTATTCTTGATGGATTCAATATCTATCTTCTCCCCGCGCATTTCCAGTTTTTCAGATGCTGTATTGGCTTCCGGCAATACGATCCAGAGAATGATGTAGGTAACAAATAAAGTTCCGCCGAAACCACCGGTGAAAAATACGGGCCCGTTGTCCATATCGAACCAGGCATGACGGAATATAGAGGTAAGGAACCCAAGGATCAGCGGAAGTGCAAAAATCAACCGGGGTATCCAGACTTCAATATTAAAATAAGCAGCCAGTCCGCTGGCCACCCCGCCTATTACCCGTTGATCCGGATTTCTGTACAACCTTTTTTTGATGTCGGTCACCATCGATTTGGGTGGCAGCACCAACCACAGGATGATGTATAAAAGCAGGGCGGTTCCAAAACTTATAAAAATCAGCAGGGTATATATGATGCGCATTACGGAAGAGTCGATGCGGAGATAAGCGGCCAGTCCTCCGCAAACACCACCCAGCATCTTATCGTTCTCGGAACGGTACAAACTGCGGTGTGGTTCATCTGCTTTTGCTTCTGTATAGGAGCCAGTGCCGGCTGAATTTGCTGATGCTCCGGCCGGCCTGCTGTTTTCGTCCTCATCGAAATCTTCCGGCCGGCCCATGTTGGTGATGGTGGCATTTACATCATCATCCGTAATGCAACTGGCTCCGTTCTTTAGTCTTTCAGAAAATAATTCAGCAATCCGGTTTTCGATGTCATTTACAATCTCATCGCCTCCTTCTTCTGCCGAAAAGTGTTTACGTAAACTATCCATGTAGATCTGCAGGATATCATACGCCGTTTCTTCAATCGGGATTACCCGGCTGTGAAAGTTTATGTTGATAATCTTTTTCATTGTATGCTTATTTGAGGATTGATCAGTAATTATGAATTTTCAGACATTCTTTCGCTTTTATTTGCCAGGGTATCTACCGCATCGGCGAGTTCTTTCCAGGTTATTTCCAGTTCACGGTAAAATGCAAGGCCCTTATCCGTGAGGGAAAAATATTTCCGGGGGGGGCCCGAATTGCTTTCCACCCAGCGGTAAGTAAGCATGTCCGCATTTTTTAACCTGGTTAGTAAGGGGTAAAGGGTTCCTTCCAGAATGTGGAGATTGGCCCGTTTCATTTCCTCCACAATATCCGATGGGTAAGCTTCTCCCCGACGGATGATGGAAAGAATACAGAACTCCAGGATCCCCTTCCTCATCTGGCTCTGTGTGTTTTCAATATTCATGTCTTTATTTTTTATGCGATTAACCCGTTTGGATAACTAACCTTAACCGCTTTCAAAAACAAAGATAAG
>DASRLM010000081.1:0-4105 GCA_035648455.1 Puia sp.
GAAAGAACTGACCGGCGAATGGATGGTGACGGATGAGGACATTACCCTGCAGGAAGCGGTGGGGAAACTATTAAAAAAACAAGGCCGGACGCTGAGCACGGCAGAAAGCTGCACGGGCGGATATGTTTCCCATCTGCTCACCAGCATCCCGGGATCAAGCGCTTATTTTCTCGGCGGACTGATCCCCTACCAAAACAACATCAAGGAAAAAGTTTTACAGGTCTCCGGTAAAACCCTTTCTGCTGCTGGCGCCGTAAGTGAAGAAACCGTCAGGGAAATGGTGACCGGAGCACTGCATTTATTTGGCAGCGACTTTGCGCTGGCCACTTCCGGTATCCTGGGACCCGACGGAGGAACAGAAACAAAACCGGTGGGCACGGTATGGATTGCCGTTGGAAACCGCGATGCAACAGAAACCCGGAAACTCCATTTCCGGTTCGACCGGCAAAGAAATATGGAACTGACAGCGACAAATGTGCTCAACTTGTTAAGAAAATTCATTTTGTCACGGCCCTGATCCGCTTCTGTGCGCGACTTAATTAATAATTAATATTTACTTTTGAGCGAACCTAAAGTTCATCATCATGGCGATTGTAGATCTGTTAATGCCGAAAATGGGTGAGAGCATTATGGAGGCCACGATTCTCAAGTGGCACAAGCAACCCGGTGATGCGGTGAAGCAGGATGAATCTTTATTGGATATTGCCACGGATAAAGTGGACACGGAAGTTCCTTCCACCACGGCCGGCACCCTGCAGGAAATACTTTACCAGGTGAACGATGTTGTTCCCGTAGGAGCCGTGATAGCCAGAATAAAAACAGCCGTAGCAGAATCCGTGACGGATGAAAATAATTCAACAGCACCTGAAAATCCGGAAACGCCGGCGGCTGACCAGGAAAGAACAGAAGAAGCGTTCATAGCAGCTTCCTCCGTAAACCAGGCCAGAACATCCGATCGGCCCATATCTTCCCAGGAGGCACCTGATCTTTCCAAATCCAGTGGGAATGGTAACCGGTTTTATTCGCCCCTGGTACTGAACATTGCCGGCAACGAAGGCATTTCCGCGAGTGAACTGGAGAAAATTCCGGGAACCGGAAACGAGGGAAGGGTAACCAAAAAAGATATCCTTCAATATGTAACCCATAAAAAGGAAGGCAACGGAACATTTGCAGGATCCTTTGGCGAACAAACCCGTTCAGGAACTTACGAAAACAAATCTTCTGCGGCTGATGAATCGTCTGCCTACGAAAAATCGGAAGCTTCGGAATACAGCGGTGGTGGCCATGTGGAAATTCAGGAAATGGACCGGATGCGCAGGCTCATTGCCGAACACATGGTGAGGAGCAAGCAAACAAGTGCCCATGTAACCAGCTTTTCCGAAGCAGATGTCACCAACCTGGTGCTCTGGCGCGAAAAGGAAAAAGCGGATTTTGAAAAAAGGGAAGGCACCAAACTCACCCTGACCCCCTTATTCATTGAAGCCGTGGTGAAATGCATTAAAAAATATCCGCTCATCAACAGTTCCCTGCAGGGAGATAAGATCATCATCCGGAAAGACATTCACATCGGGATGGCCACGGCGCTGCCTTCCGGCAGCCTGATTGTGCCGGTGATCAAACATGCCGATAATTTCAACCGGACCGGTCTTGCCCGTCAGGTGAATACGCTGGCAGCCAATGCGCGGAATAACAAATTGAAACCGGAGGATATCCAGGATGGCACTTTTACGCTGACCAATGTGGGTGTTTTCGGCAGCCTGATGGGAACCCCCATCATCAACCAGCCCCAGGTGGCCATACTGGCTGTGGGCGTCATCAAGAAACGTCCCGTGGTGATCGAAACCGAACAGGGTGACGCCATCGGCATCCGGCACATGATGTATCTCTCCATGAGTTATGACCACCGGATCATAGACGGCAGTCTGGGAGCCAGTTTTCTGAGCGCGGTGGCGAAGGAGCTTGAGGGGTTTACGGCTTGAGGTATTAGTCGCCTGAATTTTATTGTTGACGGTTGACGGATGACAGTTGACGGACTTCAGGTGCGAATTCGCAATAAAAGTCGGTCAACTGTCATCCGTCAACCGTCAACTTGCCTAAGGCATCCCCACACAAAACAAATTGCCTCTTCCATCGTTCTAATCCGGAAGAGTTTTTGTAAATTCAATAACTTACTAAAAACCATGCGATGAAAACGCTATCCGAAACCTGGTTTGCCGACGGCTATATCGATTTCGAATTAAAAAAATACACCCTTCTGGCCTACCTGCAGGAAATCAACCGTCATTTCAGGGAGAACAAACTCTATCCGCAGCTGGCGGAAGTTATTTTTCACTATAACAACCTGGTGGCGTTCCGGGAGAACAAAAAATTCCTCCAGGAGCAGTTCCCGAAAAAATTATCCGGTGTGCAAATTGAAAAACTGCAGGTATTGTATGAACAGATGATCCAGGATGATGAACTGATGCAGGAACTGGAAGAGATCATTGATTATTCCGCGGTGCACATGAAAACGGCCATCAGCAACGGCACGGAAATTTATGAATTTGTGGAAGAAAAACTCACCATACAGCCCGTGGGCATCATGCCGCTGAACAGTAAGGAGGGATATTTTTTACTGAGCGAAGGGTCTTCTCATGCTACCCGGGTATACAGTTACCGGATCAGTTTTTTTGAGAAGCATGATGAAAAGTACAGGAGCATGCGCACCGAATACATTGACAGCTGGCAGCGAAGCATCAGCAATACCTTCGAACAGATTAAATCAGAACTGATCAACCGGAATTCCGCGCTCACCCATCCAGCAGTATATTCGATTGAAACCAGCCTAAAGTTCCCCGTTGATGAAACCTTATTGCCGGTAGCCAAAAGAAGTCTGGTCCGTTATATCTCCACCAGGGCCGCATGATCTTTCTTTCCTGATCTCTGTCTGAGCCGGATCATTTGCAGCGCGACGGCCACAACAATCAGCACGAGCCCATAATAAAAACCGCCGCTGACAGTTTTATCTTCCCGGTAAATCAGAAAAGCCAGGGCTATTCCGTAAACCGGTTCCAGATTATACGTCAGATTCAAAGTAAAAGCCGGAATTTTCTGCTGGGCCTTCATCATCAGCGAATAGGCGAGCACCGTACAAACGAGTGCCAAAAACAGCAGCCAGAACCAGTCGTGCGGGGAAGGAAAGGCCCGGAAACCGGGAAAAAAATGAAGGTATAAGGGCAACGCGAGTGTCAGGAATAAGAAGCCGCCACTGAGCTGATAGCGGGTGGCCGGTTCCGGCTCCATGGTTTGTAACAGCTTCCAGTTAAGTACCGGAAATGCGCTCGCCACAAATGCGGAAAAAAGGGAAATCACAATGCCTGTTTTATACCGGGGATCGAAATGGAAGATGATGCTGATTCCGGCGATCACCAGCAGCCCCAGTAAAAGCTCAATGATGTCCAGCCGTTTTTTCAATAGGACAGGCTCCAGGATAGCGGTAAAAAAACCGATGGCGGAAAAACAGACCAGCGCGGTTGATACGGTGCCATATTTTATGCCGGCATAAAAGCTCACCCAGTGGATGATGAGGATAACACCGATGCCGGCTGCCTTCGCTTTCTGAACAGTGGTTGCCGGGGAAATTTTCTTTCTGAATCCAGTCAGCAACCAGAGCGCCGCACAGGTGATCAGCAGGCGATACCACACCAGCAGGGCCTCATTCAAAGAAATCAGTTTGCCCATGATGCCGGTGAATCCGGCCAGGAAAACAGCGATGTGTAATTGGATGAATGCCTTCTTCATGAAGAAAGCAAAGAAAGATCATTTCCCTCCGACGGCCATATTCTGGCTGAAGTGATTTACCACGGGATCGGTGTTTTTTACGCGTCTGCGGTAATTTTTAAACATTGAATTCCAGCGGAGTTTCAAAACCCCCAGGATACCCTCCTTAACAATGCCCTTGTTCATTTTGGAAACGCCCAGTTTCCGGTCCTCAAAAATAATGGGCACTTCCTTTATTTTAAACCCGAGCTTCCAGGCGGCAAATTTCATTTCAATCTGAAAAGCATAACCCGCAAAATGGATCTCATCCAGGTTGATGGTCTGCAATACTTCCCTGGTATAACAC
>DASRLM010000082.1:0-2940 GCA_035648455.1 Puia sp.
AACACATCATAACGGATGACAGTTGGAAAACCGCGCCTTCGCCCATTACCTATTCCAGTATTTATGGCGGCGAGGATTATGATGCACGAATGGAGCAAGAGGACTGGAATAAAGCCGGTTTTGATGATGCCACGTGGAAAAAAGCAGTATTGATCCGGTCCCCATCCGGTAAACTCTGTCCTGAAATGGATTTTCCCGTCGGTTTCTGCGACTCCTTCAGCGTAAAAAAGATCACACAGCCCAAACCGGGTACCCTGATGTATGATTTCGGGCAAAATGCTTCAGGCATTATTTCTTTAAAAATAAAAGGGAAGCGTGGGCAGACCATAAAGCTCATCCCATCGGAATTGATCACAGACAGCGGGTTATCCAATCAAAAAGCGGTCAGCGAGGGCATGGGCGGTTCCTACTATCTTACCTACACATTAAAGGGTGATCAGGAAGAAGCCTGGAGGCCCTCCTTTACCTACTATGGTTTCCGGTATGTGCAGGTAGATGGAGTTACAGCCGGGGAGGATGCTGTGGCTGATGCTTTACCCCGGATCGTAGAATTGAAATCTTTGCATAACCGCAATTCCGCGCCTTCCAACGGATCATTTGAATGTTCAAACGGACTTTTTAATAAGATCTACACGCTGATTAACTGGGCCATCAAAAGCAATATACAAAGTATTGTCACGGACTGTCCCCACAGGGAAAAACTGGGCTGGCTGGAACAGGATTATTTAATGGGAACCTCCATCAATTATAATTTTAACATCTATCATCTCTATAAGAAAATAATCCGTGATATGATGGATGCGCAGACTCCGGAAGGATTGGTGCCCGATATTGCGCCTGAATACGTAAAATTCGAAGGCGGATTCCGGGATTCACCGGAGTGGGGCAGTGCTTCGGTTATCCTTCCCTGGCTCGTTTATCATTGGTATGGGGATGAAGGGATCATTCAGGAAGCGTATCCCATGATGCAACGGTATGTGCAATATCTGAAAAGAAAATCGGTTCATTCGATTTTGAATTACGGGCTGGGTGACTGGTACGACTATGGCCCGGGCGCCCCTGGAGACGCCCAGCTGACTCCAAAAGCATTAACCGCTACAGCCATTTACTATTATGATGTATCGCTGCTGGCGAAGATGGCAGCCCTGCTGCACAGGCCTAAGGACGCTGAAAAGTACAGAAATCAATCGCAGCAAATAAAAGAGGCATTCAATAACCGGTTTTTTAACAGCAAAACCAAAGTATATGCAACAGGAAGCCAGACTTCGATGGCTATGCCGTGGTGCGTTGGTTTGACAGATGCGAAAAACAAAGAAGCGGTACTGAAAAACCTGGTCGACTCCATCAACCATTCCGGAAAAGCGCTGACAGCAGGTGATATCGGATTTCACTTTTTGGTTCAGGCACTCGATGAGGGCGGCGCTTCTCAATTGATCTATGAAATGAATAACCGGAGTGACGTGGCCGGATATGGTCTGCAACTTAAAAAAGGTGCAACGGCCTTAACTGAATCCTGGAATGCCCTGGAGGAATCATCCAATAACCATCTGATGCTGGGTCATATTATGGAATGGTTTTACAGCGGACTTGGAGGGATTAGTCAACAGCCCAATTCGGTAGCATTCAAAAAACTGGTCATTCGTCCCGAGCCCGTTGGAGACATTACTTCTGCAAAAGCCAGTTTTAATACACCGTATGGTCAGGTAGTCAGCGATTGGCAGAAAAAGGACGGTGCGTTTTTATTGCATCTGATCATTCCGGTAAATACATCGGCCGGTGTTTTTCTTCCGGCACCCGGAACATCAAAGATTTATCAGAATAAAGAAAGCGTAGGGGAAAACCGGATTACCCGTTCCGGAAAAACAGCCATGATCCAGGTTCAATCCGGAGAATATTATTTTGAAGTGAAATAATCTGTCAGGTCAGCGACAAGAAAGCGATCCTTCATCAGTGAATAAAGACAATACAGTTTAAGAACCACCGCCATGGATATAACCATTTCCGACACCCGGAATATAAAACCGGCTGATATCATTGATCTGTACAAGGCAAATAAATGGAGTTCAGCCGAAAAGCCGCTTGTTCTGTACAGTGCCTTAATAAATTCCCATTCCTTATTTTCCGCGTGGGATAAGGATAGACTGGTAGGAATTGGCAACGCCATTTCAGACGGATATTTGGTGGTTTATTATCCGCACCTGCTCGTACACCCCGATTATCAGGGAAAGGGCATCGGGCGGCGGATCGTAGAAAAAATGCGGGATAAATACAGGCATTTTCACATGCAAATACTCACCGCCGATGGGAAAGCAATTGACTTCTATAAGAAAGCCGGTTTTGTGAGGGCGGGGAGTACGGAGCCCATGTGGATTTATCAGGGAGGCGAACATTAAGGCAGTTTTAACAGCCTTAATGCCCTAATAATTAGATATCTACAGCCATTAATTTAATCTCTGCGGCGTTAGGTTTGTTAATCGTTCGTTAACTGGACGACAATGCTTATTTTGCCCTTGAAATCCATAAAATCCTGTATCAGATGCTGAAAAAAATATTGAAAGTCTCCGGAATCGTATTGCTCGTTTTAATCCTTCTCGCTTTCCTTCTGCCGCTTTTTTTTAAGGGTAAGATCATGACCATCGCGCGGGAACAGATCAATGATCATGTAAATGCCCGAGTGGACTTTAAGGATATTGACATTTCCCTGTTCAGACATTTCCCCAGGCTGGGCGTGGGTTTGGATAATCTGCAGGTGGTGGGCGTTGATGCTTTCAGCAAGGACACGCTGATTTCCGCCAAACAACTGGATGTTGCCCTCAACCTCTTCAGTCTTTTCAGCGGATCCGAAATTAAAATTTACAGCATTACCATTAACCAACCCCGCATACACGCCATCGTGAATGCCGATGGAAAAGCCAACTGGGATATCAGCAAACCCGATAC
>DASRLM010000083.1:0-2458 GCA_035648455.1 Puia sp.
AAATGTACACCATAACAGGTGGTTACATCCAAACCATTGCTGGCATAAGTGCTGTCGGATAAATTGCGACTGTAAACCTGCTCCCAGTTCTTCCCCCCATCCGTAGTTTTATAACATCGGCCATTGTCACCGGCAAAACAAATGTCGGGATTTCCGGGTGCCACACCGAGATTGATGGGACTCCCTCCCCACCCCGGACCATAGCTGCGGTCCAGCCAGGAACCTTTGTAATTATGGGTTAGGTATTTCTTGCCGGAAGACAATAGCACTGGCTCCCAGCTTTCCCCCCAATTGACGGTTTTGAATATGCAGTAGGTTTTTTCCACTGCGCCATTTTCACCGAGCACGGGATTTGTTGTGGAAATATAAGCCACCTCTGGCTGGCTTTCGCACACGGCGAGACCTTCACTCAAAGAGGGTAACTGTTTATCTGCGAGATTAGTCAGGAGGCCATTATTGATCTGGACCCAATTTTTCCCGCGATCCCGGCTGACATACATGCCACCCGTTATTTTCCCATTTTCATTGCGGAAAGCCGACTGAATATACATGCTGTTTTTACCACCGGCAACAGCGATCAGGTGTTTCACCGGCAGAGGCAGTTGGGTTAATTTACCTGTCTGCTCATTAACACTGACACAGGCGGATTCTGTAAATACAATCACTTCCCCCAAAGGATGAAACGTATTGTCCGGGAATACGGCCTTTACATTTTGACCCGGCAGGCTGGCGATCTTTTTCCATCTTTTTCCATAGTCGGCTGACGACACCAGCAGGGCACTGCCCGAATCTTCCTGTTGTTTGTTTCTCACCAGCAAAGCTTTTAGCGGGGCTAATCCCAGATAAATCTTTTTGTTATTGCGCGGATCAACCGCAACTTTTTCAATGGTAGCATCCCATGCGCCCGCTGCAATTTGTGAAGGGAGCAGGTCCAGGCTTTGCAGATGATCCGCTTTTTTTATTTCGTTTAACTCCGGATAAATGATCCGCCAGTGTTTGCCTTTATCTTCTGAACGGTAAAGCATACTCATGCCCGAACCCCTGTCTTCTGAATACCGGTAACCATGCGTAGCCGTATAAAGGACATTTGGATTTACCGGATCAAATGCAAAATCATTTGGCACGGTCCAGAGATTGAACATCCTCCAATCCTTTCCCCCGTTGTTGGAAATATAAGCTCCGGTCATGTCGCAATGAGTAAGAACCAGTTGGTCATCAAAGGGACTGATGGTGGGCAGGAACACACCGCCACCGCCGCCGGGTCCGATCACCCGCCATTTTACCGCGCCAACGGAATCCTTGTCCGCCTGTTTTATTTTTTGGCTCTTTCCTCCGGCAATCAGCAATAAAAAGAACAGCATGCACACCCCATTTTTTCTTGCAGGGCAAACCGTTCTGAAGTAAGTAAAAAAAGGTAAGTTCATAATTTGTTGTATTGACGGAGGCGCGGACATCAATCTTTCAGTGGTCCGATGTATTTCCTGGCAATAACCAGATGGTCATATTTGATGTAGTGGGAAACGCCCGCCGGGCTTGCATCATCGTAAAACTCAATCCAGATATTGTTGATGTTCAATCCCGCATCTTTGCGCCAGCGGAATCCTTCAAAAGGCGGGTCGGAAGGATTCTGAATCCAGGTATCCTTGGCCCAGTGCCCGTGCGGGTATCCGGGTCCCCAGTGACCCACTTCTGCTCCATTCTGCCAGATCTGCAATTCGCCGTTGGATTCCGTTACCGGGTTATTCATTTTGATTTTCATTTCTATGCAGGTCCATTGATCCCAGATCAGATTTTTGGGATCCGGATTCGCGTGATTCACATCATTCCCATAACAACTGGATCCCCCGTTCCAGCTTTTCATATCTCCCCAATAGAGATAGGTTCCCGTCACCGAATCACTGCTGATGGGCTCATAGGCAATGGAAAGACGGCCATCCAGTCCGCAGGTACCCGCTCTTGGATTGGGCCAGGGCGTGGATGGTTCATCCCCCCCTATCCAAACCGATTCGTGGTGAATATATCCTTTGGAAATGCGCGGGTATTTTACGTAGTACCGGAGGTAGATGGTACTGTCAAATCCCGGATCAAAATTCCGGAATAAGTGTCCGCCGGTATTTTGTCCGCCCACATTCGTTATTTTCAGGGAATGTTTACCCCTGCTCCCTTGAGGAATATCCGTATCGAGGGACATCCCCTCCGGGTTCAGCACATCCGTATAACGGCTTTCAATCTGGGTAAGACTATCTTCAAAAGTTTCCACATATAAAACATCCGGATCATGTTCGATGCCCTGGTCGTGCGGATATTTATCCGTCAGCGCCTGATCATGTCCCGTAACCGTGCCCGGTCCGGGATGCAGCTTGTGGCAGGAGCCTGCCGCCAGTACTGGCAACAGAAGAACGATCAGCCTTTCCTTTATCAGATCCTTCATTGTTTGAATTGGGTTAAAAAATAGAAG
>DASRLM010000084.1:0-4149 GCA_035648455.1 Puia sp.
ATGTTATGTACAGCAGACCTTTATCTCCCGGTCCGGATTATATGTGGATTGGCGGCGACTGGGTGTGGGCAGGCGGATCCTACCAGTGGCACGAAGGTCGCTGGGATCGTCGCAGGCCGGGCAGGGGCTGGCACGAGGGGCATTGGGAAAACCGAAATCGTGGATACAGGTGGAGAAAGGGTCACTGGTAAACAAGATCCCGGGTCCCGGAGCGAACGCGACCGGGTAGTACCATAAAAAAAATAGCCGTTGACCGGGAAATTTTCCTGATCAACGGCTATTAAATTAAAAGCGATTAATATCTGCTGTTGCTGAAGTTATTTCTCTTCTGGAAATTACCACCGCCACCGCTTTTGTTACCGCCACCACCACCTGTGCGTTCTTCACGGGGTTTAGCGACTGAAACGTTGATGGTTCTGCCATCTACAGAAGCGCCATCCAGTTCCTGGATTGCTTTTTTTGCAGCTTCTTCATCTGACATTTCAACAAAGGCAAATCCACGTGATTTCTGAGTGAATTTGTCTAAAATTACTTTAGCAGATGAAACCTCACCGTACTCTGCAAAATACTCGTTTAAGTCTTCATCAGTTACGTTGAAGCTTAAATTTGAAACATAAATGTTCATACTTAAATAAAAAGATTAATTAAAAAATGCAGCTGACAAAAAGCAGGAGTAAAGAAGACTAACTAACCGTACTGAAGATTGCGTAGCAGAATGTTTGTTTACTTACTAAATGCCTATCAACTTAACGGGGCAAAGATAAACAGAATTTCCGGATTATCAATTCTGTTTTAAACTTTTATAGGCCACCATACTGCTTATTAACATTAACAAACCGCCCAGCAGAAATGGCGCACCCGGAAATAACAGGGGTGCCTGAATGCTGGTGAAATAAGCGAACAGATTGGTCATCAGCAGGGGGCCGAAAATAGCCGTCAGGCTCATCACGCTGGTGAGCTCACCCTGCAGTTCGCCCTGCTCATTAGGTGGCACGTGGCCGGACATTATCGCCTGGAGGGCAGGTCCCGCAATGCCACCCAGGCAATAAGGGATCAGGAATACAAACATCATCCAGCTTTGTGATGCAAAGGCAAAAAGAAACATGCCCGCCGCGTATAATAATAAGCCGATGTAAATACTTTTTTCATTCCCTATTTTCGGTGTGATCCAGCGGATGAGCACGCCCTGCACCAGCGCGACCAGGGCGCCCACCACCGCCAGGGAAATACCCACTGTTTTGGGTGTCCACTTAAACCGGTACATGGTAAAATAACTCCAGTTACTCTGAACGGCATGCGAACCGAGATACACAAGCCCCAGGGCCAGGATCAGTCCCGCAAGGGACGGGTATTTTTTCAGGTGCCTCAGGGAACCCAGCGGATTGGCCCTTTTCCATTGAAATGGCCTTCGGTGATCCGGGCTCAGGGATTCCGGAAGCACAAAATAGCCGTATAACCAATTGATCAGGGAAAGGATGGCCGCAGCATAAAAAGGGGCACGTATACCCCAGCCACTCATTAACCCTCCGATGGCGGGTCCAATAATAAATCCGAGGCCAAAGGCAGCGCCCACCAGTCCGAAATTTTTTGCCCTCGTTTTCTCATCGCTGATATCTGCGATATAGGCAGAGGCCGTGGTGAAACTGGCGCCGGTAATACCCGAAATCGTTCTCCCCAGAAACAACCATCCGAAGGAAGGTGCAAAACCCATGAATATATAATCCACGCCGAATCCGAATAAAGAAAACAGCAAAACCGGCCTCCGTCCATACTGATCGCTCAGATTACCGAGTATGGGAGCGCAGATGAATTGCATAAAAGCATAAACAAAAAGCAACAATCCTCCCTCCCTGCTCGCCTGATTCACGGGAATGTGTTTCAAACCGGAAATGAGCTGGGGCATAACGGGAATGATCAGCCCCCAGCCGATGACATCAACCAGCAGGGTGATGAAAATAAATCCGATGGCAGCCTGTTTTTTTACCATAAAGGGGATGCAAAATAAGGGAAATATTCAAGCGCAATAAGAGAAAAATCCCATAGAGTTTCTTTTTTAAAAGATGGGTAGTCCCGTCCGCAAATTTTTTAATGCCGCCGACTGAATGCTGTTTCAGGAATATTAACTAGCTTAGAATCAAAATCAGGGAGTATGATCTTCAATAGAAAATCAGGGGTAGCCATCATATTGGGTCTCGTCATCATGGGCGGCATAGCGGCTACCAAACCTCCGGAAGAACATAAGTTTAAAAATCTGAAAGTGCTTCCGAAGCACATCAGCATGGAGGACCTGGATAAAGTGATGGATCATTTTAAAGAAGCTTTGGGCGTAAAATGCACTTTTTGCCATGCGGCGAACAAAGACAGCAGCAACCATCACCTCGATTTTGCCAGCGATGAAAAGCCGGAAAAAAACATTGCCCGCAAGATGTATAAAATGACGGCCAAGATCAATAAAAAATACTTCAACTACAACCAGAACGAAGAAGGCGAGGCGATTCCCACCGTTGAATGCATGACCTGCCACAGGGGAAGGGAACACCCGGGGAATCATTGATCTGACCCAGACCTTTCTTATGGAAAAGAAACTAGTTGTTTACGCAGGATTGGCCCTGTTTATCTACGCGGGGGTGGCCGCCACGCATGTTCCTGACGGCGAAAAGCCTGCCTGGCGCAATCTGAAAATAATTCCTAAAAGCACGGAGGAAGATCAGATGGACAGGATCATGGGCAAGTTTAATAAGTCACTGAGCGTTACCTGTAATTTTTGTCATGCCAGAACAAAACCCGGTATTTTTCCTGTGCGGGCAGATTTTGCCAGCGATGAAAAACCGGAAAAGCTCATGGCCCGGAAAATGATGCGGATGACGGATAAGCTCAGCCGGAAATACTTCAATTTTCAAAATAAGTACGACTTTAATTCGCTTACTACCGCAGTTATTTCCTGCAGGACCTGCCATCAGGGACAGGTTCGTCCCTCCAATTACAGAATATATGCGCCGGCAGGGGATAAATAAAAAAGGAGCACGCTCTCAGCACATGCCCCTTCTCCGATGGTTAAATTTCCCGTTTATTGTTTGAATAGTTTCTGTTCATAAATTTTGCCCGCTGTCTTTATCCGCACAATATAAACACCGGTTTCCAGGGTAGCCGTGTTTATTCTAACTGTGGTTGCCCCGCCGCTGTTCCTGATCTTTCTCAATTCTTTGCCCAGGATATCATAGACGGTGATCTCTATAATAGGTTCGGATGCGGAAACCACATTGGTATAGGTAGTGGCCGGATTGGGCTGTAATACCGGCAATACGGATTTGCCAAATTCCACAGTGACCACGGGCGAGAAAGAGGTTTTCCCATCGGAATCCACTTCCGCGAGCCGGTAATAATTAATCCCTACCTGGGGCTGATTATCCTGCACAGAATAATTCAGAAGGGTCTGGCTGTTTCCGGCTGCCTTTACCTGAGTGAATGTTTGATAAGAATTACCGTCAGCGCTTTTTTGTACTTCAAAATGATCCACATGCTCCTCCATGGAGGTTGACCAGGAAACCAGCACATGATCATTATTGATGTTCTGGGCGGTGAAACTGGCCAACTGGATGGGCAAAGGCGTACTGTTGGCCGTAAGGCTAAAACTTCCCAGTTGCGCTGTGGATAAAAGGGTATTGTTGGCACTGGTGACGGCCATACCGTATTGAGGCGCATTATTTATATCCGTACCAAAATTCAGATTTACCGCTGGTGAAGCCTGAACCCAGGTAACGCCATCCATCGAGGTAAACGGAGCAAACTGGGTACCCACTTTTCCCACTTTAATCCAGTAGGGAAAGGACACATTGCCGGCGATCGGAACGGTGGTGGTTGGACCTCCGGGAACACTGCGGTATATAAAAACAATGTTCGTACCTCCGTTCACGGAAGCCATATAGGCAAACCGGGAAGTATTGGTTAGGCTATCCCTGATCATAACGCCTGCCTTATCGGAAGCGGATACCTTATCCTGAGTAAGCACCTGTGCCGCAGCCTGGTCATCTCCCTGTGTGCTGGTAAAAACATACTGGAACTGGTCATCGGTTCCACCAATATCGGTCCCAGAGCCTTTTATTGTATAAATACCACCATTCAAACAGGTGGAGCCGCCAACGCCTATAT
>DASRLM010000085.1:0-2987 GCA_035648455.1 Puia sp.
GTGCTGATATCATACAGGTAAAAATTATGTGGAAGGATTAAACCGGATATCGGCATATTCCTCCGGATGGCGGTTAAATTGGGCATTGACAAAAGGGCAAAGTGGTATTACTTTCAAATGATTGTTCCGGGCATAGTCTGCCATGGCAGCCAGCAGCTTTTTTGCCAACCCTTTGCCTTCGGCCGCGGGTGCAACTTCGGTATGATAAACGGTTAGTTTATCGTCAGCAATGCCAATCTCCATCCTGCCTTCCTCTGCACCTTCGTTTAAAGCATAAAAGGCACCCCGGTTCTTTTCATTTAAGGTTAACTGAACTTCTTCCATATAGATTTCTTTCAATGATTGTTGAGGTATAAAGTTCCATCAAATTACCGGCAAAATCTTTTCAATCTGCGGCCTTGCAGGTTCATACTGTTTGGGCAATTTAAGATGGGATCCCAGTTCGCTGAGCGGTTCGTCAACTGTAAATCCCGGATTTTCCGTTGCCAGTTCAAACAAAACACCACCCGGTTCCCGGAAGTAGACAGAGTAAAAATAATCACGGTCAATTTTTTGGGTAATGTGCAATCCCCTGGCCGCAATTTTTTCCCGGAACTCATTTTGGACGGACTCATCTTTCACCCGGAATGCTACGTGGTGGTTGGTGCCGGCGGCATTATGGCCCGCCGGCATGACGGGCAATTCCAGTAAATCCACGATCGCCGCGCTTTCGATGGCAGAAGTTATAAAACGGTACCGGTTGCCATCCTGTTTATACAGGGAATAACCAAATACATCCGTCAGGATTTCCGCGGTGGGCTTTATATTTTTCAGCGACAGGGCAACATCATGGAATCCTTTGGCGCCAACGGATGAATTGATCTCAGGTACCTGCCAGGATTTTCTTTTGTCTTCGTTTTCAGGAACAACGAGATCTATGCATAATCCATCAGGATCCTGAAATGACAGGAATTGTTCTCCAAATCTTTCGGCAATGGCCTCGTGCTTAACCTGAAATTGGTTGAACCGGTCGGCCCAGAATTCCAGGCTGCCCTTTGGAACGGCATAGCTAAATCCGGTGGCCATCCCGGTGCCGTTGTGGCCTTGTCGCGCCCTTTCCCAGGGAAAGAAAGTGAGGATACCACCAGGTTCCCCGGTTTCGTTACCGAAGTAAAAATGATAAGTGGCCGGATCATCAAAGTTTACGGTCTTTTTTACCATTCTCAATCCGAGTATGCGCGTATAAAAATCAGCGTTCCTTTTGGCACTCCCTGCTATCGCAGTGATGTGATGAAGTCCCAGTATTTTGTTTTCCATAATTAATTCATTTTTCCAGTTTCCAAAACCACCGCTGCGGTCATCGCGGTATGCCTGTTTGATTCCTTCTTCTGTATTCATTACAAAGGGTCCATGGGCCACGATGGGCTCATATCCGGATTTTACGCTTTGTCTTCCCGGATCAATTTCAATCCTTTTGTCCACCGAAGCAATTGCCTGAACAGGCTATCAGCTGCTTTTAGGGATGTTTCGTTGGCCACAAATTCATTCTGATCGTTGATGTTCTGATTAAAAAAAGGGAAATTAACCGTTTCCTGCAGGGGAACCATTCTAAAGGTGGAGAGGTCCGACTTCAGACTGTTCGTTGCCCTGGTTCCGGCAGATACGCCACCGTAGCTCACGATGCCTGCTGCTTTATATCCCCATTCATGATTCAGGTATTCCAGCGCATTTCGGAGCGGGGCGGGATAATTGTAATCGTATTCGGCGGTTACAAAAATAAAGGCATCCGCCTCGTCAATTTTGGCGCTCCATTTTTTGGTATGTTCATGCTCATATTTTTTCAACAGCGGATGGTTGGGTTCATCCATCAGGGGCAGCTTGATTTCTGCTAGATCCAGTAATTCCACCTGAAAGTTCTTTTGCTGTTTTGCCAGTTCGGTGATCCATTTGGCTATCAGCGGTCCCTTCCTGCCGGGGCGTACGGTTGATGTAATGATTTTTAGTTTGTACATATTTATTTTCTTATAAACAATCCCCGTCGGTTGAACAGGTTTCGCCTGTTGTGATGATTAAAGGTTTATTTTCTTTTTCAAATGTTTCGAAACTTTTATCCAGCACATTGGCAAAGATTTCCGGCGGCTGCGCTCCGGAGACTGCGTATTGATTATTAAAAATAAAGAAGGGGACGCCGTTTATTCCGATTTCCCTGGCCTGGAGTTCGTCCTGTTCTACTTCCTGGCTATAGGTATCGGAAGACAGCAGTTCGCTTACTTTTTCTGATTCCAGTCCAATGGAATCTCCAATTTGAATCAATGTTTCCTTATCATCAATATTCTTCCCGTCCGTAAAATAGGCCTCGAACAACTGTTCTTCAGCCTGATCTCCCAGCCCTTTTGTTTTGGCGAATTGAATAAGTCTGTGGGCATTGAAGGAGTTCGCTACCACCGCCCGGTCAAAATTGAATTCCAATCCAACTTCTGCTGCAGTCCCGGTCACCTGGCGATGTAATTTTTCCGCCTGTTCACGCGATACGCCTTTGTGTTCCACAAAATAGTCATACACGTTCAGGCCGGTCTGTGTTTCCAGCCCGGGATCCAGCTCAAAACTGTGCCAGCTAACCTTCACCTGATCCTTATGCATAAACTTGTTCAGGGCGGCTTCAAATTTTCGTTTTCCAATGTAACAGAAGGGACACCTTACATCAGACCATATATCCACCTGCATCGTTT
Source organism: Puia sp. (assembly GCA_035648455.1). Lineage (GTDB taxonomy): Bacteria > Bacteroidota > Bacteroidia > Chitinophagales > Chitinophagaceae > Puia. The sequence goes on from DASRLM010000085.1 coordinate 2,709, forward strand.
TTGTCATTTCTTAATTTTTATTTTATTATCCAATCTTCACCGAAGTCATCGTCAGGGAACCTGCCACGGCTTTGTCATTAAAGAATGAAATATCATCTTTATTTCGCTTCAGACCCAGGGCATACAACAGGGGCAAATAGTGTTCCGGGGTTGGAATGGCCAGTCTGCTTTCCGCGCCCAGACTTTCATAATGAATCAGGGGTTGAAAATCCCCGGTAGAAATAAGATGCTTAAAAGTATCATTCATTTTTAGTGTCCAGTCGTAACCGAATCCCGGTG
>DASRLM010000086.1:0-3705 GCA_035648455.1 Puia sp.
TTCGGGAGCCGGATGATTTAAATGGCGAACCGGGGAATACAAATTAATGGGCCCGGTCGTTTACCTCAACTTCATAACCATCAGGATCTTTGAAATAGATTTGATGTACTTTGTCGGGCCGGTAAGTAACGGAAAAATTCCCTTTGGATCCGTAATACACAATATGCAGCCGGGTAAGCTGCTTGATAAATTCGGGAATGGAAGCCACACTAAAAGCGATGTGATTAAACTTAATCGGACCCGAATCCTGAATACCTTCTACCAGGTGAAACTGAAAGTTGTTATTCAGCCTAAACCAGTAAACTTTACCATCCCCGCCTCCGGGAACAGGGATGCTATCCATTTTAAACAGATCTGAATAAAATGCGGCACTTTTTTTCACATCCCGCACCAACAGGGCAACATGGTCAAATTGAGCATATGTTTTTGAAGAAACAACAGCCGCAGTATTTTGTACATCCTGGCAAAATGCGTGCGAAAAAAATGCGAGGAAAAGTGCTAAAAGCTGATATTTCATAATGAATGGCTTGCGGTATTCCTAATTTCATTCAGGGAGGTGCTGCTGCAAATTAAGCTTATCTGCTTAAAATTACATTTGATTTCCCGGTTTTTGCTATCTTTCATTCTATGAAAAATATCCGCTCATTCCAGGGGCAATCAATTAAAAATTATGTCAAAGCATTATTTGCTTCTGCCTGTTTGCTAATTTCCGTTACGGTCCCGGCCCAGCAGAAAATAAAAAAGACCGTCTTCATTATCGTAGATGGCATACCCGCAGACGTTATTGAAAAATTACCCGTAACCAACCTGCAGGCCATTGCAAAAGCGGGTGGCTACAGCAGATCCTATGTAGGTGGAATAAAAGGAACTTATAATCAAACGCCAACGATCTCCGCTGTAGGGTATAACAGCGTCCTCACCGGAACCTGGGTGAATAAACACAATATTTGGGATAATGATATTGCCGATCCCAATTACCATTACCCAACCATCTTCCGGATTCTTAAAGAACAATACCCCGGTAAAAAAACTGGCATCTTTTCCAGCTGGCTGGATAACCGGACCAAACTTGTGGGAGATCGTTTTCCGGCAACTGGTAATATATCCCTTGATTATACTTACGATGGGTTGGAAAATGATACGGTGAATTACCCGCACGATGAGCAAAGGGAGTTCATGAGCCATATTGATGAAAGCGTGGCCAAAAAAGCAGCTGAAGTCATTCAAACCCATGCGCCCGATCTGTCCTGGGTATATCTGGAATACACTGATGATATGGGCCATTTGCACGGGGACAGTCCTGAATTCTATAAAGCAGTGGAACTGGCCGATAAAAGGGTTGGATATATCTGGAAGGCCATTCAGTACCGGCAGCAACATTTTAATGAAGACTGGCTGATCATTGTAACGACGGACCATGGCCGGGATGCAGCTACAGGCAAAGGACATGGCGGACAAAGCGACCGCGAGCGGGAAAGCTGGATTTTTACCAACGCCAAAAATCTGAATCCTGAATTTCAGGCGCCCCAATTATCCGCAACGGATATCATGCCCAGCATCGCCAGGTTTATGCAAATTTCAATTCCAAAAGACCCCGCCTTTGAGGTGGATGGTATTCCATTTACCGGCGCCTTGTCTTTTATTACCCCGCACTTTCAATACAAGAATGAATCGCTGGACATAAGCTGGAAGGCTCTTGTTAAAAAAGGACAGGTAAAAGTCTGGCTTGCCTTAACCAATAATTTTAAAACCGGCGGAAAGGATGCTTATGTATTACTCGGCACCGTTCCGCTGACTGACGAAAAAGCCCGGTTTACTCTTTCCGGCAAATCATCCGCATTTTACAAAATAGTGTTGGAGGCCGAAAAGAATACAGCCAATTACTGGATTGAAAAAAAATAAAACCATCCATTATTAATTCAGCCTGCTTTGAAGTTCCTCTTTTTTTACGCTCACCTGTTGACCGATGGGTTTACCCTCCCGGTAAGTAATCACATTCAGGTTAGTGGATCCCGGCGGAAATTTTATGGGCTCTCCCTTATATTTTGGGTAATAAGCATCGGGGAAAGTACCATCAAAAGAATAATAAATATCAAGTCCTTTTATTTCCGTAGACAGTTTCACTTCCAGTTCATCATCCTTCGTTTGCACCGGTGTGCAGATGGCGTTGTAAACACTGCGCGCGTATTTAATTCCTGCAGCATCCAGTCGCGGGAACTCAGTTTCCATCCTTTCAACAAAATCGTCCCAGTTCCTGCTGGCTTTCGGACTCCAGTATACTTCTGCCAGCGCTAGTCCCCGGGGCCAGGTCATATACTCCACGTGCCGGAAATTGGGTACTCTTTCCGTCCATAAATTCCCCTGCCCCCCTAAAATAAATTTTTCATCCACACTGTCGGGAACCGGATCATAATTATAGGAAGCGCTTAACCGGCACATCCCATACGTTGGCGGTTCTGAACTGGGTTCTCCCTGATACAGATCGAGATAGGTGAAATCCCAGGGCGACATCACCACATGATGGTTCATTTTCGCAGCCTGTATTCCGCCTTTCATGCCTCTCCAGCTCATGACGGTGGCATCGGGCGCCAGGCCACCTTCCAGGATCTCATCCCAGCCAATCAGTTTCTTTCCCTTGCTCTGCAATATTTTTTCGACTCTTTTTATAAAATAACTTTGGAGTTCCTCCACATCTTTCAGGTGTTCATCCTGCATCCGTTTCTTACACTTCGGGCAATCGGCCCAAAAGCCTTTATAGGCTTCATCACCGCCGATGTGAATATATTCAGAAGGGAAGATCGAGGCCAGTTCAGTGAATATTTTGTCCAGCACGAGATATACGGAATCGTTACCAATACATAAAGCATTATCATCCCTGACCGGGGTCTTAAATCCGGCGTTTACACTGTAAGGCAACTGGGTGCAGGACAGATTGGGATAAGAAGCAATCAGGGCGAGGCTGTGCGCGGGTATATCGATTTCGGGCAGGATGGTCACGTGGCGAGCCTGTGCGTACTGAACGATTTCGCGCATGTCGTCCTCTGTATAAAACCCGCCATCTGTAGCCGGTTCCTGGGCCAGTGCGGGTAAGGATTCTCCCCAGCCACCTTTCCGGTTCACCCGCCATGCGCCGACGCGGGTCAGTTGCGGAAGACTCTTTATTTCTATACGCCATCCCTGATCATCACTGAGATGCAGGTGCAAAGTATTGAACTTGTACATGACCATTTCATCCAGGTATCTTTCCACTTCCTGTTTTGAAAAGAAATGGCGGCTCACATCAAGCATCAATCCGCGCCAGCCGAAACGGGGATAGTCCGTAATATCAGCGCAGGGCAGGTTCAGGCTCTTTTTCCCCTCACGGGCATTGGCATTTTCCGGCAATAATTGGAGGATGGTCTGCATACCATAAAAAATGCCTGCGGCGCTGTTTGCGCTCAATGATATGCCGGAAGGGCTGACGGTTAAATGATATCCTTCCCTGCCCAAATTGTTTTTGTCTTCGTCTGTTGTCAGGTGTAATTGAATGGCTCTGCCACCCGATTTTTTTTCCTGGATGGATATCCCTGTCACCAGCGCCAGTTCGGTACTGAACCATTGGGCTGTTTCATTGAGGGACTGGTCCTGTGCGCCCATTTGCAGGGATACTTTCTGGTCGAGTATGAACTGACCGGGTTTTTCGGTCACGCTCACCGGTTCCGGAAT
>DASRLM010000087.1:0-5112 GCA_035648455.1 Puia sp.
ATCCCTTTTTCTGCCTTTCTCCGGCCTGGGTCTTATCATTGTGGATGAAGAACACGACACCTCGTACAAACAACAGGATCCGGCGCCCCGGTATCATGCCCGGGATACGGCTATTTTTTATGCCGGTTTGTTTGGCGCCAAAGTGCTGTTGGGCAGCGCCACGCCGTCCATAGAAAGTTACTATAATGCGCAGACCGGCAAATACGGGTTTGCCGAACTCGCCGAAAGGTACGGTCAGGTTGATCTTCCCGTAATCAATCTGATCGATACCAAAAGATTCCTGCAGCAGGACGGGTCCAAAGTGATCCTTACTCCCGATCTGCAGAAAGCCATCCGGGAATCACTGGATAATAAAAGCCAGGTGATCCTGTTCCGTAACCGCCGCGGATATTCTCCCTATCAGATCTGCAAGGTGTGCGGATGGATACCGCAGTGCAAACAGTGTGATGTATCCCTCACGTATCATAAACTGACCAACAAACTGCTCTGCCACTATTGCGGAAGCAGTTATCCGCCCGTCAATACCTGCGCCGCCTGTGGCAACCAGCAATTCATCCAGCGGAATTTTGGCACGGAAAAAATAGAAGAGGAACTGGAGAATTTATTTCCGGATGCGCGGGTGGCCCGGATGGATGTGGACAGTGTGCGGGGGAAAACGGCGCATGACCAGCTGATAAAATCTTTTGAGCAGCAAAAGCTGGACATCCTGGTGGGAACGCAGATGGTGGTGAAGGGACTGGATTTTGACCGGGTGAACCTCGTGGGCATACTGGATGCGGACAGTCTCCTGAACTTTTCTGAATTCCGGGTGAACGAGCGCGCCTTTCAGCTGATGGAGCAGGTGAGCGGAAGGGCGGGAAGAAGGGACGGCAAGGGAAAAGTACTGATCCAGGTGGCCAATACCAAACACCCCCTCCTGCAACTGGTGATGGCCCACGATTACAAAGCATTTTATGAGCAGGAGATCATTGCCCGGAAAAATTTCTTTTATCCGCCCTTTTCGCGCATCATCCAGATCAGTTTCCGCCACAAGCTGAAAGATGTGGTTCATGATGCCGCAGCGGTATTTGCCCTTCACCTGAAAAAAGATTTCGAATCCGGCCTCACGGGTCCGGCAGAACCGGTGGTGGCCCGCATACGCAATCAGTATATCATGGAGATCATGCTGAAACTTCCGAAAAATGGCAGTACAATTGCATACGCCAAGCAGGTGATCCGTCAACAGCGGGCCATCCTGCAAAACGATCCGAAATTCAGATCCGTAACCGTTGTTCCCGATATCGATCCGGTTTAGTCATTTAAATAAGACAGATCATGGGTATAGAAAAAGACAAATCCCTGCTACCGTACAATAGTTTTCACATTGAGGCCCGTGCAGCGCAGTTTGTTGCCATCACAGATAAGGATCAGTTAAAAGAAATGGTTGAAAAAGCCGGGAGCTCCATCCTGGTGCTGGGCGGCGGCAGCAATATTTTGTTTACAAAGGATGTAAAGGGCTGGGTATTCAAAATGGATATCCGCGGCATTGAAGAGATCAAGGAAGATGCCCTGCACATCTATGTGCGGGCTGGAGCGGGAGAAAACTGGCATGCTTTTGTACAATACTGCATCGGCCGAAACTGGGCCGGACTGGAAAACCTCTCCCTGATCCCGGGCAGTGTGGGCGCGGCACCCATTCAGAATATCGGAGCCTACGGGGTGGAACTGAAAGATGTTTTTTATGAACTGGAAGCCTTCGACCGGAAAACCAGCAAACTGTTTACTTTCGGAGTGAATGATTGTGCCTTTGGATACCGCGACAGTTTATTTAAATCCGGAGAAAAAAACAGATACATCATTCTGAATGTCACATTCATCCTGAATAAAATTCCCTTATTGAATATCAGTTACGGGGCCATCCGTGCGGAACTGGAACAAATGGAAGTGCGTACCCCATCCATCCGGACCGTTTCGGAAGCGGTGATCAATATCCGTAAATCCAAACTTCCGGATCCGGCGGAGATCGGGAACGCAGGCAGCTTTTTCAAGAATCCCGTGGTGGACCAGGCCCATTTTTTATCCCTTTCAAAGGCATTTCCCAACTTGCCCGCTTATCCGCACGAAGAAGGATCGGTGAAACTGGCCGCCGGCTGGCTCATCGAGCAATGCGGCTGGAAGGGCTACCGGAAAGGAGATGCCGGCGTGCACCAGCTTCAATCGCTGGTGCTTGTGAATTATGGTCATGCTACCGGCAAAGAAATTCTTCAGCTTGCCGAAGCCATTGTGGCCTCGGTTAAGAAGAAATTCGGGGTAGAGCTGGAGCGGGAAGTGAATATATATGGTTGACGGTTGACTGTCAACCAAAATCTTCTTCCTCCGACGTATAATTCTCCGTACTCAGATTCATCATAGACCCGATCAGATCCTTGAATTCGATTTTCCCCTCCACCACTTTTTTGCTGATCAGGGAATAGGCGGATAGGCCGTGTAATACAAATTCCATGAGGAGCGACATTTCTCTTTCGTTGGCATGACGGAAATGTTTTTTTACAAAAGCATGGAGACCGTCCACTTTATACAACAACTGAATTTTATCCTGATCCCTGTTGTTAAAGAAAATATCCAGGTGATTTCCTTTGTCGAACCAGGCGGTTATAGGTTTGTAGGGATTTTCTTCGCCTCCTTTTTTCTTTTTGAATAATTCGGGATTGGGAAAATAATTGATGAACTGGGTACGAAATGCTTTTTCGAGCAGGTTGAAGGCTACCTGATAAGGACCTTCCTGTTCCCCTTCATAAACCAGTTCTATTTTTCCGGTAATGGAAGGAATGATGCCCACGAGATCGCTCATCCATACCTGTGTTTCTTTTTCATTATTCAGCAGGGCCCTTCTTTCTGCGGCGCTGATGGCATTTTCATAAGCGGCAATGGTGAGTCGCGCCGACACGCCGCTTTTCTTATCCACGAATTCGCTGCCCCTTGCTTCAAAGGCCACCTGTTCGATGATTCTTTTTACCAGGTCGCTGATTTTTACCCGCACCTGCTGGTCATCGGTGATATCCGCTTCCTGTTCCGTAATGGTCAGCGCATGATCGATGTTTTTGGGATAATGTGTCAGGATCTGACTCTCGATCCGGTCCTTCAAGGGCGTTACAATGGATCCGCGGTTGGTATAATCTTCCGGGTTGGCCGTAAAAACAAATAAAATATCCAGCGGCATGCGCAGTTTAAATCCGCGGATCTGGATATCGCCTTCTTCCAGGATATTAAAAAGAGACACCTGGATGCGGGCCTGCAGGTCGGGGAGTTCATTGATCACAAAAATGCCCCGGTTGCTTTTGGGGATGATGCCGAAATGGATCACTTCCTCGTCGGCAAAATTGAGCCGCATATTCGCCGCCTTGATGGGATCGATATCGCCGATCAGGTCGGCCACGCTTACATCAGGCGTCGCCAGTTTTTCACTGTAGCGATCATTCCGGGATAACCAGGAGATGGGCGTTTCGTCTTTTTTTTCTTTCATCAGGTCCCTGGCATATTTCGAAATGGGTGCAAACGGGTCATCGTTGATCTCGCTGCCGGTAACATAGGGAACGTATTCGTCCAGCAGGTTGATCATCTGCCGCGCCATACGCGTTTTGGCTTGTCCGCGCAAACCCAGGAACAGGATATTGTGCCGGGAAAGCAATGCCCTTTCCGTATCCGGTATCACGGAATCTTCATAACCCACGATGCCGGGGAAACTGTTCTCCTTAAGCTGTAGTTTTTTCAGCAGGTTTTCCCTGATCTCTTCTTTTACCTTTTTGCGGGTGTAGCCCGACTTTTTCAATTCGCCAAACGTCTTTATCTTTTGAATGTTCATCATCATGTTTTTGAATATGCTCCGGGACCGCGGGCAGGGCCATGGAAGTAAATCGTGAAATCAGGTTTCAGATTAGTAAACCGTTTTTCTTTTTCCGCTTTCAAAATCACGGAAAATGAAAGCGCCGAGGTGATCCAGGGAAGCAAAGAATGCCTTACCGTTATTCGTTTCCGTGAATTCGTTTACAAACCGCTGCAGGTAAGGATCGCTGGCGATCATAAAGGTGGTGATCGGTATTTTGACCTTTTTACACTGGGCGGCCAGGTTCAGACAGCGGGCAGTGATGCGGCGGTCGAGACCGAAGCTGTTTTTATAATACCGTTTTCCTGATTTCAGGCAGGTGGGTTTTCCATCGGTGATCATGAAAATCTGCTTGTTCGGATTTCTCCTTCTCCTCAGAATGTCCATGGCCAGTTCGAGCCCGGCCACTGTATTCGTGTGGTAAGGACCGACCTGTAAATAGGGGAGGTCTTTGATTTCCACGGGCCACGCATCATTGCCGAATACCACTATATCCAGGGTGTCTTTTGGATATTTGGTGGTGATGAGTTCACTCAGGGCCATGGCCACCTTTTTTGCCGGCGTGATCCGGTCCTCGCCGTAGAGTATCATGGAATGGGAAATATCGATCATCAGCACCGTGGAGGTCTGACTTTTATAATCCGTTTCCCGGATCTTCAGGTCGTCTTCCTGCATGTTGAACGATTCAATGCCATGGTTGATCTGCGCATTGCGGATGGATTCCGTGAAATCGATCTGTTCCAGCTGGTCGCCAAACTGAAAGGGCCGGGTTTCGGGATTTACCTCATCCCCCGTTCCGGGTTTGAAACTGTTGTGATCCCCCGACTTTGTCTTTTTTAATTTTCCGAATATTTCTTCGAGGGACCGTTTGCGGATTCCCTGTTCTGTTTTGGAGCTTATTTTAAATGCACCCGTCTGTTTGTTCTCGTCAATATACCCTTTCTCCCGGAGTTCTTCGATAAAGTCGCCCATACCGTATTCCCCGTTCGTCAGGTCGTATTCCTTATCCAGCTGATTCATCCACTGCAATGCCTCTCCCACATCGCCGCTGGTGTACGTGAGCAATTGCATAAAAACATCCAGCAGCTGGTCAAATTTCGATTTGCCTTCCCGCGACGGATCATACTTTGTGAAATGAAAACCAATCATATTATCAAGTTAATGCATTAAAATTAAACAAATAGTTTATGCCGGGATTTCCCGGGTAAGTAGTAAATTTCAGGTAAACCCCCTTTTACCATATGTATAAC
>DASRLM010000088.1:0-3289 GCA_035648455.1 Puia sp.
ATATTATGCAAAACATACCGCCCACCTCCGCCATTTTTACTTCACTTCTGCGCGCCGACCTGATCACGCAATGGCGCAACCGGAAATCCTTTATGCTGATCCTTATTGTGCCCGTGGTGATCCTGTTTTCCTGGAAAAGCGTGATCGATGAGCGCGGCGGGGCTTTTGTACTGGGAACCTGCATCACACTCGGACTCATTACGATCGGGCTGATGGGGTATTCCAACTCCGTGGCGCGTGACCGGGATAAAGGCATATTTCAAAGATTGCGGGTGGCGCCCCTGCCTGCCTGGTCCATCATGACCAGCCGGCTGGTGGTTCAGATGCTGATGATCCTATTACTCACCAGCACCGTATTCATAGCGGGATTTTATTTCGATCACATTTCGCTTTCTGCCGGTGGTTATCTGCTGGGTTATGTAACGGCCCTCGTCGGGGGTGCCGTTTACCTGGGCATCGGGCAAATGATCGTGGGGCTCATTAAAAATGCCGAAACGGTGCATTCCACCAGCCGCCTGGTTTATTTTGTTTTCATCATGGTGGGCATGTTTGGGGAACTGGGTATTCTGGGAACACCAATCGGCAATCTGGTAAAATGGTCACCTTATGGAACGGTAAAACACATTCTGGCCAGCAGTTTTCAGTCCGGATCCTGGGATCTTTCCGCCACGAGGGCACTCCTCGTCACGTTGGGGTATGCGATCATTTTTTCGGTACTCGGGATCAGGTGGTTTAAATGGACCCCTTCGGAGAAAGGTTGATGGCTTTTTGACACTAATTTTATTAGTAACTCGTTATCAGGCGCTAACACGCCCGTTCCGACCGGAGGCTATCTTCAGCAGCCAAAGCTCACTCTGAACGAAGGCTGTTTGCCGGATTGTTTAAAGCGGCTTTTAAAGATTGAAAGCTGATTGTAAACAAGGTAATCAATGCTGTCGCCATTCCGGCTATCAGAAATATATCAATACCGGGCGTAATGCGATAGGCAAAACCATTCAGCCACTGGTTCGTTGCCCACCAGGCCAGCGGGCTGGCAATTAAAACAGCGATCATCACCCATTTCAGAAAATCTGCGGATAACAGAAACATTACATTTCCCACGGTGGCTCCAACCACTTTCCGGATGCCAATTTCTTTTTGTCTCCTTTGCGCTGTAAATGCGGCCAATCCAAACAGACCCAGGCAGGATATCAGCATGGCGAGTCCGGCAAAATACCGGGACAGGACAGAAATCCTTTTTTCTGCCATGTATTGCGCCTGGAAATCCTGATCCAGGAATTTGTAATCGAAAACAAAACCCGGACTGTATTTCTGATGTAGTTTTTCCATTTGTTGAATAACATGGCTTTCCTTACCGGCTTTAATTTTAGCCATAATGCAATAGGTAAACAAGGGCTCCAGCCGTATGGCAAAGGGTTTTACAGGTTCATGTAAGGATTCAAAATGAAAGTCCTTAACCACTCCGGCAATTTTTCTTTTGACGCCCCACATGGTAACTACCCTGCCAACAGGATCTTTAAGCCCCATCATATCTATGGCGGTCTGATTGAAAATGATCTCGGCACTGTCTGAACTCAGCTTTCGGGAAAAACTTCGCCCGGCCACCATCTCCATACCCAGGGTTTCTATCATTCCGTAGTTGAACCCGATGTTCCCAAAATTGATACCGGTGCCTGCAATTTCGCCTTCCCAATGAATATCTGAAGTGGACCCGTAGTCCGCTATGATGCTTTCATGATCCATGCTGGATGCATTCAAAACGCCGGGGATGTTTTTTACTTCTGAAAGAAGGTTTTCAACACCGGAAAGGAAAGCCTGCTGATCTGCCGGTGTGGTCATTTTGCCCTCCATATCGAAACTGACGATGTTGTCTTTGCTGAAGCCCTTATCTTTTGATTGTATAAAAGCAATTTGCCTGTAAACAACCATCACCGATACGATAAAAATAACGGAAAGGGTGAATTGAAATACCACCAGTCCCCGCCTTATCCAAAGTTCGCCCAAACTTGTTTTTAGCTTACCTTTTAATACAGCCACTGGCCGGAAGGCGGAAAGATAGAACGCCGGATAGCTCCCGGATAAAATTCCAACAAACAAGCTGACCCCCAGGGCGGATAATAGGATACGGGTATCAAAATGAAGGGTAAGCTGCTTCCCGGTTATCTGATTAAAGGGGTGGAGAAGAGCCATCAATAGAAAAAAAGCCAGGATCAGCGATAATAAGGTCATCAGCATCGATTCTCCGAGATATTGGAAAACCAATGACCGCCGGCTGGCGCCGATGCATTTTCTTATTCCCACTTCTTTCATCCTGTGCGATGCCTTTGCTGTGGACAAATTCATGAAATTGATGCAGGCAATGATCAGTATGAAAAGCGCAATGATGGAAAACAACCGCACATACTGGATTCTCCCGCCCGCTGCTGCCCCATTTTCATAATTGCCGTACAGGTACCCGCTTGAAAAGGGCCTGGCAAACAATGTGGTATTGGATCCTTTGACCCTCGATTTAACAAGATCTGCTATTTTATGGTTGAACTGATCAATATGAGCGCCCTTCTTCAGCACGACATACGTATACGGGTCGCTGTTGCCCCAGTCCTTTTCATACGGCCTGGCATCCAGGAATTCATCAAAAGGCAATAAATAATCAAATTGTATCGAGGAGTTGGACGGCGTTCCTTCAAAAACGCCGGAGACAATAAATTGCTTTTCATGCTGCCATTCCAATGTTTTGCCGGTAATATTTTCGGTGCTGTTGAATAATTTCAACGCGAGTTCCTTTGAAATCACCATGGAATTCTTTTTTGCGAGCGCCTGATTTTTGTCCCCCTCTATCAGATGCCAGGAAAAAATATTTAAATAGTCCTTCCCCGCAAACTGACCAACCGCCCGGATGGCATTTTCTTTAACAGACAAGGTGGTTTTATCTAAACCAATGGTTGGAACCACAGCCGCAGCATATTCAACTTCAGGTATATCCTTAGCGAGGGTTTCCGCCAAAAGAGCTGGCGTTTGTGGAATAGTCCCGATACCATCTGCATTTTTTGCGTTGGCCATCACCTGAAAAAGACGACTGTCTTTTTCATGGAACCTGTCAAAATCCAGTTCATCGGCCACCCACAGGCAAATCAAAAGCGAGCAGGCAAGACCGGCCGACAGGCCCAGTAAGTTCAGAACAGTGAATTGCCGGTCCCTGAGGAGATTGCGCCAGGCAATTTTGAAATAGCTTTTTAACATGCTTTTCTTTTGTATCTGGATGACGCCAAAAATATGCCCTATTCTATAT
>DASRLM010000089.1:0-4911 GCA_035648455.1 Puia sp.
CAACGTGTTTCTCCCCTTCCTCAATCAGTATCATTATCTATGTTTGACCGGCCATGCCAATCCACCCCGACCTTGTTCATCTGATCAGCCTCACCCGTGTTCCCCAGATCGGTTGCATTCATGCCAGAACCCTCCTGCAGCATTTCGGAACGGCTGAAGCGGTATTTAAAGCGCCGCTGGCCCTGCTGGAAAAGCTGGAAGGGATCGGCCGGATAAGGGCCCAGTCCATCCGCTCGTTCCGTGATTTTGCCCGATCGGAAAAGGAAATACAATTCCTGGAACGATACCGGATCAGTGCGCTTACCCTGTTTGACGCAGCTTATCCTCAAAGGTTACTGCCTTGCTATGATGCACCGGTTTTGCTTTATTATAAAGGGAGTGCGGATCTGAATCAGCCGAGAGTAATTTCGATTGTCGGCACGCGGCGTTTTTCAGAATACGGTAAACAGATAACCGAAAAACTGATCCGGGATTTAACTCAGCACCAGGTTATGGTGGTGAGCGGACTGGCATTTGGCATAGACGCCATCGCCCATAAAACGGCGCTCAAACAATCACTCCAGACCGTGGGTGTGCTGGCCCATGGCCTGAATACGCTTTACCCCCCGGAACATGCGATGCTTTCGAGGGACATGACCAAACAGGGAGGCCTGCTGACGGAATTCATGAGCGACATCAAACCCGACAAACATCATTTTCCCATCCGCAACCGGATCGTGGCCGGCATCAGCGATGCCACCATAGTTACGGAAACGGGCGTGAAAGGGGGCAGCATGATTACCGCAGATCTGGCCAACGGGTATCATAAAGAAGTCTTTACTTTTCCCGGACGCATCACCGATGTGAAAAGCGCGGGTTGTCACTGGCTGATCCGGAACAACCAGGCCGGCCTCATTTCAAATGCCCAGGAACTCATCAGCAGCATGGGATGGGAGGAAAAAAAACCGGCCGTAAACGCGGTTCAGCAGGATTTATTTATTTCCCTCAGCGAACATGAACAAAAGATAGTCAGCCTGTTAAAAGAACGTGAATCCATGCACATTGAAGTGATCAATGCCATTTCCGGATTTTCAGCCAGCCAGCACGCGGCCACGCTCTTAAGCCTTGAGATGAAGGATATTATATGCAGCCTCCCCGGCCGTATCTACAAACTAAAAAGCTGATCCGGTATACCTGCTTTTCTTCCTGCACGCACCAGATCAGCAGCACAAATCCGGATCCTGAAATTCATTTGGGAGGAATTTATGCCTTGCATTATCTTTGCACATGGCAAGAATAAATACTACCACTCCCCCCCAACTTAAGGCAAAATTTTTTGGCGAAGGCTTAACCTTCGACGATATTCTCCTGCTTCCTGCTTTCTCCGAAGTGCTTCCAAGGGAAACAGACATCAGCACACGTCTAACAAAAAAGATCGCCCTCAACATCCCCATGCTCTCCGCAGCCATGGACACCGTTACCGAAGCAACCCTGGCCATTGCCTTGGCCCGCGAAGGGGGTATGGGCATTCTGCATAAAAACATGGCGATCGACAAACAGGCCGAACAGGTGAGAAAAGTGAAAAGAAGCGAAAGCGGACTGATCATCGACCCGATCACCCTGCATCCGGATGCTTCCATCGGTGATGCGCTTCACCTGATGAAAGAAAATAAAATCGGCGGCATTCCCATCATTGACGGGGGACAAAAACTCGTGGGTATTTTAACCAACCGGGATCTGCGCTTTGAAGAAGACAAGCGAAAAAAGATAAAGGAAGTGATGACGAAAGATAACCTCATCGTCGCTCCCGAAGGAACGGACCTCAAAATGGCCGCGATCATTCTGAACAAACATAAAATTGAGAAGTTGCCCGTGGTGAACAAATCGGGTAAACTGATCGGCCTCATCACCTACCGCGATATTCTCCAGTTGCAAAGTTTTCCGCTGGCAGTGAAAGATGAATTCGGACGTTTACGGGTGGGCGCCGCCCTGGGTATTACCGCCGACCTGATGGATCGCGCCGCGGCCCTGCAGCAGATCGGTGTGGATGTTGCCTGCCTGGACAGTGCCCATGGCCACCATATCGGTGTACTGAATGCATTGAAAAAAATTAAAAAGAATTTTCCCAAGCTCCAGGTGATCGCGGGCAATGTGGGTACAGCTTCCGGAGCAAAAGCCATGGCAGAAGCCGGAGCAGATGCGGTTAAAGTGGGTATTGGTCCCGGCTCCATTTGCACAACCCGGATCGTGGCCGGCGCCGGCGTTCCGCAGATCACCGCCATTATGGAAGCAGCATCGGCGCTCAAACCTCTCGGCATTCCCCTGATAGCCGATGGCGGCATACGCTACACCGGCGATATGGTAAAAGCGCTGGCATCGGGTGCCAACGCCGTGATGATGGGCAGTGTTTTTGCCGGCACGGAAGAGAGCCCGGGCGATACCATTATTTATGAAGGAAGAAAATTCAAACAATACCGCGGCATGGGCTCCCTGGGCGCCATGACGCAGGGAAGCAGCGACCGGTATTTCCAGGATGTGGAAGATGGCATTAAAAAGCTGGTTCCCGAAGGCATTGAGGGACGTGTTGCCTTTAAAGGAAATCTGAATGAAGTGGTGATACAATATGTGGGCGGTCTCCGGGCAGGTATGGGTTATTGCGGAGCAAAGAATATTCCTGCCCTTCAGCAGGCGCAGTTCATAAAAATCACCAATGCGGGCATGCAGGAAAGTCACGCGCATGATATCGAGATCACCCGCGAATCTCCCAATTACAGCCGGTAAGCATTTATCTCATTCATCCTGATTAACTTTCAGAAAATATCTTCAGAAAATGCGTGAACGGATGATAAAATGGGTGGCGTTTTGTGGCCTGCTTTTTATTTCCTTTACCGCAACTGCACAAAACAAAACCGATTCCTGCACGCTGGAGATCAGCCTGCTCACCTGTGCTCCGGGAACTGATCTCTATTCCCTGTTCGGACATACCGCCATTCGCGTCCGGGACAGGCAAAGAGGAATGGATGTTGTGTATAATTATGGCACTTTCGATGACAGTGATCCGCTTTTTTATTTTCATTTCACGCGTGGGATCATGGTCTATTCGCTGTCTGCTGAAACGTTTAACCATTTCATGGGTGAATACGAATACGATCACCGCGCAGTGATTTCGCAGACCCTTAATCTGTCCTGTGAACAGAAGAAAACACTCTACACATCCCTGCGGGAAAATACCACCGAATCAAACAGATATTATAATTACCAGTTCTACAACGACAATTGCACTACCCGGGCGGGAAAGATCATTGTAGCCAACAGCAGCCAGCCCCTGCAATTCGAAAATATTCTTCCGGATCCCCGGCCCACCTACCGGCAGCTGATCCATGTATATCTTGACCGTCAGAAACAATGGTGGTCAGGTTTCGGGATCGACATGCTGCTCGGAAGCCATATGGATAAAAAAACCAGCAATGAAGACGCCATTTATTTTCTGCCGGATTATCTCATGACTGGTTTTGATCATGCCCGTACGGCCACCGGACCTTTGGTTTTGAATAAGCAAAACATACTGCAATTCCCCGAATCCAAAACATCCGCCGCCTGGATAACACCCCTGTCGGTTTTTATTTTTTTGTTCCTGTTCAGTATCCTGCTTAGCGTGATCAGCAGGAATTGGACACGAAAGTCCCTGCAGATCTTTGATGTTGTTTTGTTCAGCGTATTGGGAATCATCGGCCTGGTTATGTTGTATCTCTGGCTCGTGAGGATAGATATTGTCTGCAGAAATAACATCAATATCCTCTGGGCGCTCCCGACACACATCATCGCCGTATTTTTTTTAAGAAAAGAGCCGCACTGGCTGAAGTATTATTTTCTGGTGACGGCCATTTTTGCCGCCATACTGCTCCTTGGATTTGCCTGGTGGCCACAACAGATGAACAGGGCCATGATCCCGCTGTTGCTGATCATTATTTTTCGCAGCATTCAACAATATTTAAAAGAGAGTCATGCAAAAGACCGTCAGTCATTCCGGGCAGCCAATCCGGTATGAGTCAACCGGTACCGGCCTGCCCGTTATGCTGGTGCATGGTTTTACAGAGGACCTGACCATCTGGGATCCAATCGTGAACGCCATGCCCGGAAAATACCGCTGGCTGATTCCGGACCTTCCCGGCAGCGGGAAGTCGCCCTATAATAAAAATCTGACTGGAATTCCGGATTTTGCAGATACCCTGCGGGTCATTCAACAGGAAGAAAAGATCGGGAAAATGGTGATCATCGGTCACAGTATGGGCGGCTATATTTCGCTGGCCTTCGCAGAAAAATTCCCGGAGGCACTAATGGGACTGGGATTATTCCATTCCACCGCTTATGCGGATACGCCCGAAAAAAAAATAACCAGGAAAAAAAGCATCCAGTTCATCCGGCAGCATGGCAGCGCCCCTTATGTGCAGCAATCCCTGCCAGGCTTATTTTCGGAGCATTTCAAAAACGAGCACCCGGAGATAGTCCGGGAACAGGTAAACCGGTATGCCAACTGTAATCCCGATTCCCTCGTACAATACCTGGAATCTATGGCGAAAAGGGAAGATAAAACAACGGTATTGATCAATTCCGCGGTTCCCGTACTCTTTATTTTGGGTGAAGAAGACAAGGCGGTGCCACTGAAAAGCGGCATGGAACAATGTCATTTAGCCCGTATTTCGTATATTCATATCCTGGCGCATACGGCCCACATGGGCATGCTTGAAAATACCAACCTGTGTAATTCTTCCGTAGATCGTTTCCTGGACCAGATTCCCGTGTAATTAAAAGAAGTTACCCCATTGTGCGTGTCCTCACCAAAATACTGTTTATATCCGTCTTCTGTATTATGCTGGCCCAAAGCGGTTTCGCCCGTCATATTAAAGGAGGTGAGATTCATTACATATATAT
>DASRLM010000090.1:0-4169 GCA_035648455.1 Puia sp.
GGGTACCGGTGGCATCAGGTCCTCTTTTTTCTTACCCAGTAAATCGGCGATCGTGGTAAACGTATAACCGCGCTCCTTAAAATAATGAATGATCCGCGGAAGCGCCTCCACGGTGGCTGCCCGTCCGTCTCCGCCGGCATCATGCAGCAGGATGATGTTCCCGCTCAGGTTTTCACTCGTCATTTCTTCCTTGCGCCGGATCACCCGGGCCACAATGGAATCCGCCGTGGTGCCCGGCACCCAGTCCAGCGGATCAATGGATTCCCCGATGTCCAGGTAATTTTTCTGGCGCGCTATGGCCACCGGAATCAGTTCCTCTGCTTTTTGCGGTTCAAAATCGGCGTTATAGGGGGCCCGGAACAATATAGTGGAATGTCCAGTGATGCATTCGATCAGCAAACGGGTGGCGTCCATTTCAACAACGGCGCGCTTGCGGCTTACTTTGGCAATATTCGGATGGGTAAACGTGTGATTGCCGATCTCATGCCCTTCATTATAAATCCTTTTTACCAGGGGGATGTTATTTTCTGCGTTGATACCGACCAGAAAAAAAGCTGCAGGCACTTTTTCGCGACTGAGGATATCCAGTATCTGCGGTGTATATATCGGATCCGGCCCGTCGTCGAAGGTCAGCACCAGTTTCTTCTTGTCTTTCGTGCCGTACTTCCTGGCCACCCATTTGGAGGGCAGACTATCGTATTTTTCTTCACTGATCAGCAGTTCGCTGGTATCGAGTTCCGGCCTGATCTTTCCGCTGGTGGGCCCGCCAATTACATCCAGCACTTCACCTTCTCCGGAATAAGCAGGGGTTTCATCGGTGCTGAACGACTTAACAGTCGTGAACAAATGGAAATCAAAATTTTTCAGGCTGTCCTTGCTCATGTCGCGGTCATAAAAATCCCACATGCGCGAATCCTCACTACCCAGACGCCAGAGAGCCACGCCGCTGAGTCCGGATTCCACGGCAAAGCGCATGGAATTAAACGTGGTGGCTGCATCCGTAAAATGCACCTGGTGCTGAACACCGTTATCGTCGTCGTAACTGAAATGCAGGTTGTAGGAATCATTATCAAAAATGATCTTCCCGTCAAAACTCAGGGCCAGGGTGAGGGCGTCCTGATAGCTGATGGGCTCCGCAGAAACGGCCCTGTTGTTGTCGTTCATTTTCCAGTTGTATCCAAAACCGGCGAGGGCAAGGATCATTTTGGTACTGGGTATTTTTCTGGCCACATCGTCAATGGCGCCTTCAATCCATTTCTGATGGCAGATGGGTCCGGGCTGGGTGGCATCTGAATACTGGTCGTAGGCCATCACCACCACATAATCGTTGTACTTCGCCAGTTCTGTAAAATTGTAATCATCGTTAAAGGGCATCACATCCTGGGTAACGAGCAAACCGCGGGCATGCATCTTTTCGTACAGATCTTTTTGAAAATTCACCAGCACCTCGTTCTTTTTTTCCTGCAGCTCCTCGAAATCAATATTGATCCCGTCGAGTTTGAGGCTGTCCACCGTATGGAGAATATCCCGGATAAGATTTTCGCGTTTTTCCGGATCATTCAGGATGCGGTGCACCACGTCGCCGCGAAAGACGGTATTGATGTTGTTGGACAGCATGGGAATAATCTTCACCCCGGCCTTGTTCATGATGTCGAGCGCTTTCTTATCGATATCGATGGAAAGCTTATCCGTATTGGGATTGATGAAGAACCATTCCGGAAACACCACGTTCAGACGGGAAATATTCTGTTCCAGGGAAGTATAGGATGTAGGCGCCCAGTTTACATAAAAAGCTGCGCGTATGCCGGCGGAGAATTTCTTAAAGGAATAAAAGCTTGAGTCGGCCTGTACGAGGATCCCGTTCTTTTTCCTGAATTTTTTCGGGATCGGATAGCCCCCTGCCTTGTACGCTTCCTTTTCATTGATGTATTTCCGGAAACCGCCGTATTGTCTGCCTATTTTGCTCTTGTTGAACAGCCAGCCCGAACTGTCCAGCAGTACTTCTTTTTCTTTTGCCCCGAGCATATTGGGTAATGAAGGGGTATATACCCGTGTTAGCGTTATCGCGATGATGATGATACCCAAAACGAGGAAAAGAGCCAGCAGCCGGCTGCTCCATTTAAACCTGGACCAACGCGAGGATGAACTGGTTTGAAATACCTGGGTCGTAGAATTTCCGGCCATAAGAAGATAAAGTTCCTGTTAACCGGAAGGACTGCCAAATCCGGCGGATCAAATTATATGATTTTTAGCAAATGTCCCCGATTGGTTTTTCAACCTTCGAACACGGATCACCGTTGGTTCATCAATAATCCAATTCCAGTTTCAGCCTATCCTTTAATTCTTTCAGCAGCGGGTATTGTTCAGCCATTTGCTGGAATTGTTCCCTTTTGCTGAGGGTTTTTTCCAGGTGAATGTGCTCGTTTGCGTTTTCCCGGATGGAGACGGAGAAAGAAAGATTTTTGTTGTTGAATACCCTTTGCAGCAGATCCGACAGGTTCCGTTTTTCCTGTTCTATGAATCGTTGTTCCAGGTTGTTGTTGGTGATGATCTCAAAGGTTTGATCGTCCAGGATTTTCAGGATGGCGCCGTCAAAACTCTGGGCAGATGAATTTTTATTTTCTTTCAGCTCCGCAGTGAAGCGGTTCCAGGTTTCCTGCAGCAACTGCTGTTCCAGCGGTTTGGGCAGGTTGGCCGATTCCGAATGGTTCCGGCTGAGTACCTGCTGGCGTATTTTGGACAGGGCGCCGAGACTGGTAGCCGTTGTTATTGGAGCGGTTGTTTTTGGGGCGGGGGCGGAGGCAGTTTGTTTTGGGGTCTGCTGTTCCGCCGGTTCTTCCACCAGGAGCCTGGCGCCGGATGGAATGGCTGCCGCGGGTTCCGGTAGCATACCGGTTGATTTTGGATTTCCTTTGGGCAGCCCCGGCTTTTTTTCTTTTATTTCCAAAGGTTGCAGCAGGCGGTAGGCAACGGGTTTTACCTGCTCAGTCCCTTTTTTTTTATCCCCTGATCCTGCTTCCTGCAGGTGCAATGCCTGGCCGAGATAAGAAAGTTTGATCAGGGCAAGCTCCACATGCAGTCTTTTGTTCCGGGCCGCTTTATAATGGATTTCCGATTCATTCAGCAGATTCAGCGCGCTGATCAGAAAACCGGCGCCGGTTTCCTGCGCGGTGGAATGGTACCTTTCTTTGAATTCGGCAACCGTTTCCAGCAGGCCGGCTGCTTTTTCGTCCTTGCAGATGAGCAGGTTCCGGATGAACTCCGTAAATCCGTCCAGCAGCAGGTCACCTTCAAAACCCTTCCGGTTGATCTCATCGTATAGCAGCAGCGCCTCCGATAAATTTTGCTGACGGATGGCTTCGAGTAATTTAAAATAATAACCCGCATCTAAAATGTTCAGGTGCTCCAGAGTATCTGTATACGTGAGTTTCCCATTGGAAAAACTCACCATTTTATCCATGATGCTGAGGGCATCGCGCATGCAGCCCTCGCTTTTTTGCGCAATGATTTCAATGGCAGACTGATCGGCGATGATGTTTTCCTTTACACAGATCCCTTCCAGGTGATGGATGATGTCCTGGTTGGAAATGCGTTTGAAATCGAACACCTGGCAGCGGCTGATGATGGTCGGCAGGATCTTGTGTTTTTCCGTGGTAGCCAGAATGAAGATCACAAAAGGCGGTGGTTCTTCCAGTGTTTTCAAAAACGCATTGAAAGCTGCCGAAGAGAGCATGTGCACTTCATCTATGATGTACACTTTGTACTTCCCGGCCTGGGGAGCAAAACGGACCTGTTCCACCAGGGCACGGATGTCGTCCACCGAATTGTTGCTGGCCGCATCGAGTTCGTGGATATTCAGGGAGCTGCCTTCATTAAAGGAAATGCAGGAATGACATTCGTTGCAGGCCTCACCGTCGGCTGCAGGATGTTCGCAGTTGATGGCCTTGGCCAGGATGCGGGCACAGGTGGTTTTCCCCACCCCGCGCGGTCCGCAAAATAAAAAAGCATGCGCCAGCTGATGGTTGCGAATGGCATTTTTCAGGGTGGTGGTGATGTGCGACTGGCCCACCATCGTTGAAAAATCCTGCGGTCTGTATTTTCTGGCGGAAACAATAAACTTATTCATAATCCGGCGGTCTCCCGATACCTTTTCGTATCTGCAATAATAA
>DASRLM010000091.1:0-2172 GCA_035648455.1 Puia sp.
TTAAGAAAAGGACTGGAATCCCTGAACTCTCCGTTTATTGAATCCATTCGCGGAAAAGGATTGCTGAATGCCATCGTGATACGGCATTCCAATCCGGAAGCCGCCTGGGATATATGTATTGAACTGAAAGAAAATGGCCTGCTGGCCAAACCTACCCATGGGGATAAAATCAGGTTTGCGCCTCCGCTGACCATCACCAAAGTTCAGCTGGACGAATGCCTCGAGATTATCGGGGACAGTCTCCGCATCTTAAAATAGTTAGCCTGATTATTGCCTATCTTGGAAAGGAAAATTTTTTGAATGAATAGCCGGGAAAAGGCAGATTTGGCTGCGAAGCCTTACAATACCCACAGGGAATCACATGTTGTTCGGGCCGATGTGCTCCGGGATGTGGTCATTGGCATGTCCGACGGACTCACTGTTCCTTTTGCACTGGCAGCCGGATTAAGCGGCGCCGTTTCCAGCACCAACCTCATCATCATTGCCGGTCTCGCTGAAATCGCCGCTGGTTCCATCGCCATGGGGCTGGGTGGATACCTGGCCGGAAAAACCGAAACGGATCATTACAATTCCGAATTGAAAAGGGAATACGAAGAAGTGGAAAGGGTTCCGGATATGGAGAAAGACGAGCTCAGGACTTTTTTTTCATCCCTCGGCCTCAGCAGGGATATACAGGATCAGGCCGTAGAGGAAGTGAGCAGGGATAAGGAAAAATGGGTGGAGCTGATGATGAAGTATGAACTGGGCCTGGAAAAGCCCGACCCCCTTCGGGCCAAGAAAAGCGCCTTCAATATCGGATTCTCCTATATCATTGGCGGATTGATTCCGCTCAGTCCTTATTTTTTTGTTTCCACCGGAATACAGGGATTAAAAATTTCCACCGTCATCACCCTGATCTGCTTATTTACCTTCGGATATTTTAAAAGCAAACTCACCGGGGTCAACCGTTGGGAAGGCGCTTTGCGCGTGATGATCATCGGCGCCATTGCAGCAGGGTGTGCCTTTGCCATTGCGCGCCTGATTCAAACCGGGCACTACTGATTTTTTGATTCTTCCGGAAGTTTAACTCCGGTGAACAGGCTGGCTGCCAAAATGAATATGGCAGACAATAACACGAGAAAAATTCCCGGTTTTTTCTCCGGGCAAATGCCCGCATAACAGGAAGAAAAAAGAATAAAAGTTTTTATAGCATAAGCCAGGATAATGACGGCCGTAATCTGACCGACCCGCTTCGCCCAGATTTTCGGAATAAAAAATAAAATGACACTGAACACCGCCAAAAAAATAAAGGCTTTGCCCGGTTTCCCGTAATTATCCTGATGCGAATAAAATCCGTTGAAGGTCTGGTGGATATCCGGATAATAGGTCCAGGGCATAAAACAAGCGGTAATGAGCAGGATGGCGGCGAGGGTGCCGATATAGGGAGCATACTTCATCTCGTGGACTGTAATTTTTATTCGCCGGTTTCTGTTTTTCCTTCAAATACCTTTTCCGCCGGTCCGCATAACCAGATATTGGTATAGCTGTTGTCGTTGTGCCGGTCATACTTCACTACCAGCTTACCTCCTTTGGTGGTTACCGTTACGTCATTATATCCTACCTCATTATGGTAACTAACAAGGGCGCTGGCAGTAACACCGGTTCCGCAGGAAAAAGTTTCATCCTCCACTCCCCGTTCGTAAGTTCTTACTGTAATCGCATCCGGTTTTTCCTGTTGAACAAAATTTACATTGATCCCTTCTTTGGTGAATTCTTCATTGTACCGGATTTCAATTCCATTTTTTACCACATCATAATCCATGACATCATCCACGATCTTGACAAAATGCGGCGAACCCGTATTCAAAATGTAGCTGCCATTGGATTCCCGGATGCCCGGAACGTCTTTCATTTTCAGGTTGATGATGCTGTTGACATCGTCCATTTCGGCTTCGTGTTCCCCATCTGATGCCAGGAAATGGTAACAGCTTTTGTGAATGCCCAGATGATAGGCAAACCGGACCATACACCGCCCCCCATTTCCGCACATGGAGCCCGGATTACCATCGGCATTGAAATATTTCATTTCAAAATCATAGCCTTCTTTCTGGTTGAGCATCATGAGCCCGTCTGCCCCAATGCCGAACCGTCGTTCGCATAAGCGGGCAATGGCCGGTTGTGTAAGTCCGGAAT
>DASRLM010000092.1:0-12854 GCA_035648455.1 Puia sp.
ATAATTTTGGCATTTTACCGGCAGAAGGATCTCTGGACCTGTCTGTTTTCTGTGATACCGGCCTGAAGATCCAGATTGAACTGAATTCCTGCAAAGCCATTACGCCGGACGGTTCCAGAATTCAAATCCTGCGGGAAGGTCCGCTGAAGGTTGTCGCCAATTTCAAAGACATCATTGCCAGATCGGGTCTTCCCATGGCACAATCACATATCTTACTCATCGTGCTAAGCATAAATCCGTTTCGGCGCTTACCCACGGGTAATCCCAACACGGAAGAAAACCCACCGCGCCATCCGTATACAAAACCGGATTGCCGGATAGACCTGTTCCTGTCAGATGAACTGAATACGGATCAGCTGGCCGATAGCCTGGTGATCGGCAGGATCGCTTTTCAGCAGGGGGAGCTGCAGGTTCAAAAAGATTTTATTCCGGCCTGTACCGTGATGAACAGCCTGCCGTCCTTAACCGGGTGGTACCAAAAATTCCGCCAGGCGTTGGAAAGTTGGGAACAATACTGCATGAAAATCGTTCAGAAAATTAATTCCAAACCCCCAAGTCAGCAAACGAATGTGCTGGCCGGCAGCATTCAGAAGCTCAGCGAAAAAATGCTGGAGCAACTCGCGAAACAAAAAATCCAATACCAATGGATCCTGGGAAAATCGGCCCCCATCCATTTGTGTGTTTCCTTGCTGGAAAATCTGCAATACCTGCATACGATCCAGCAATGTTTTGCAGAAAAGGACCGGGAGGAAATGCTGAATTATATTGCAGAATGGACGGAATCGCAGGCCGGGGCCATTGAAAATCAAACGCTGCGTGTTTTACAAATTACCTACAGCCATTACGATGTTGCGCAAACCCTGGGCGAAATATTCCTGGCCTATCAATCCTGTATCCAGATATTCCAGAAACTTTCGCAACTGGAATTTATGGGGAAGAAGAAAGGCCAGGGCATTTTTGTGATTGAACAGGAGGTTAAGGAAAACAAACCCGCGCAGCCAAATCCGGTTCAAAAACCCGGTGGCCGCTGGAGTCCGTTGACCTGAACGGGATATGAAGAGCAGATAATAAAAAGACCATAATATGAGCAAACCAGCAGCGCGGATTGGCGATATGCACGTATGCCCGATGGTAACTCCCGGACTGCCACCGATACCCCATGTCGGTGGGCCGGTAACCGGACCCGGCTGCCCGACGGTGTTGATCGGTGGCATGCCTGCTGCCGTTGTTGGGGATATCTGCGTCTGTGTGGGCCCTCCGGATGCGGTTGCGATTGGGTCGGCTACTGTCCTGATCGGAAATAAACCCAGCGCCAGAATGGGAGATCAGACTGCACATGGGGGAACCATCGTAGCCGGCTTCCCCACGGTTCTAATCGGTGGTTGATCAGAAACGAATCGATTCATTGCGCGGATGGGTACTGTTGGCCAAAAATAGTATATTGACCAGGATTTAACCCGCTGGTCAATGAAACCTGGACAACATGAATACAAATGCTTCATCGTAGATGACAGCCAGATCGACCGGCTGACCACCGCTTCTTTTGTGCGTAAATATTCCTTTTTAAAAATAGCCGGACTTTTTGAATCGGCCAGCCAGGCGCTGGATGCCGCTTCAAAAGCAGAACCCGACGTGCTGATGCTGGATATTGATATGCCGGAAATAGATGGACTGGATCTGCGTGCCCAACTGGAAAAAGTGCCTGCCTGTATTTTTATTACGGCCTACCCGGAATATGCCGTGCAAAGTTTTGAGGCCAATGCCCTGGATTTTTTAGTGAAGCCGATCCGGGAAGACCGTTTTGATTTGTCCATGAACCGTCTCCAATATTTTCTGGACATTCACTATAAGGCCGAAATGCTGGATCATTCCCTGAACGAGGATAGTTTATTCATCAAGGATGGCCACGAACATGTTAAGATCCAGTTTTACGATATCGTTTACCTGGAAGCGCTGAAAGATTATACGGGTATTGTGACAAAAGAAAAAAAGTATTGTGTACTGAGTCCGCTGGGAAATCTGCTGAAAGAAAAGGCTTTTCAATCCTTTATCCGGATTCACCGGAGTTATGCCGTTCAGAAAAAATTTATCCATAAAGTGACGCCCAAAGCAGTCATGGTGAATAATGTCCTGCTGCCCATCGGCAGAAGTTATAAAGAGGTTTTGGACCATTTGCTAACCCGCTGAAATATGAAATGCACTGTTATTATTTTCCTTTGTCTGCTGCAAACGGGTCTTTTTGCGCAGAAGAATGCTCAGGCCAGAATAGACTCCCTGCTACATGAATTACCGGCACTGAAAGAAGATACCCTGCTGGTGAAGACCCTGTTGCAGATCGCCCAGACTTATTTACAGGTTGATCCGCGGAAAGGGATAGCCTATGCGGAAAGGGGACTGGCGATGGCGGAAAAGATGAAATGGAAAAGAGGGATTGCCAATCTTCAGAATGCACTGGGGCTGATTATCGGGGATACCGGAAATGATGAAGCGGCCCGGGCTCATTTTGAGCAGAGCCTTGCTTTAAATAAGGAAATGGGTGCGTCCTTCAACATGATCAGTAACCTGAATAATATCGGAAGGTCTTACCAGCGGGAATCTGATTTTTCCCGTGCCCTGGATTATTATTTCAGGGCGCTGGCCATTGCGGAAGAAATTAAAAGTGATGAACAGATCTCCCTGGTCGGGACCAATTTAGCAGCCAGTTATATTACACAACGGAATTTTGTCAAGGGTTTGGAATATGCGCAGATGACGCTGAAACATGCTGAACTTGCCCACGCATCCGGCAATATGGGGAAAGCGCTGTTGGATTTGGGGGTGATCAAAGAGCAAACCGGAGACACGGCGTCCGCTAAAGCATATCTGAACAGGGCCCTGAAAGTATATGAAGATGCAGGGAACCGGATGGCCGTTGCCCAGATGCTTGCAGAAATGGCTCCGATGGAATATCCCGATCTTAAAAAGGCAATTTCCATTATGCTGAAAGCCCAGCAGATCCTGGATGAGATCGCCCCGACCTCTACTATTTCCATTCAAAGCATGGCGAATCTGGGCAGGACATATTACGATATGGCAATGCAGACAGCACCGGCAGAAAAAAATGAATGGCTGGCAAAATCTGAATATTATCTGAGACGGGGCGAAAAGATTTGTAAAGAAACGGGAAACACAGAATACCTGGCGACCATTGCCATCAACCTGGCAGACCTGGAAGAACAGAAAGGCAATTATAAGGCCGCCCTGAACAAATACAGAACATATAGCGCTATCAATGATTCCCTTTTCTCTCAGGATAAGAAAAATGAGCTGGCTGGTATGGAGAACAAACACAATATCGATCTGAAGAATAAGGAAATTGCCATCAACCAGCTCGAACTGATCAGTCAGCGCAAAACCCAATTGGGCCTGTTCATTGGTTTGGCCTTATTGGGCATCATCGGGGGCATGCTGTACTGGCAAAGCAGGATGCGGAAAAAATCCAATACCACCCTGATGGTATTGAACAATCAGCTGGATGAAGCCAACAAGGTGAAAGTGAAATTTTTTGGCATTCTCAGCCACGATCTGCGAAGTCCCATTGCCAGCCTGATCAATTTTTTATACCTTCTCAAAAATGAGCCGGAACTGCTAACGGCAGATGAGAAAATGAAACATCAGCAGCAGATCGGTCAGTCGGCTGAGGAATTATTACAGAGCATGGAAACCATGCTCCTGTGGAGCAAAGAGCAGATGGAGCATTTTAAACCGGACATCAAACTGGTACCGGTGAGCACGTTGTTTGATTACCTGCAGAAGTTTTTTCCTGAGACACAGCAGGTCAGCATCCGGTTTAATGATCCGGAAAACCTGGTTGTATCAGCGGATGAAAATTATTTAAAGGTCATCATGCAAAACCTGACGTCTAATGCCATCAAGGCTTTGAAGAATACAACGGAGGGCCGCATCGAATGGAAGGCAAGGAAAGACGGGTCAAAAACCATTTTATCCATAACGGACAATGGGCCGGGTATCAATGAGGAGCAGGTGAAATCCCTGTACCAGGAAGGCAGCGGATTCAATGCCAGGACCGGTTTCGGACTGCACCTGATCCGCGATCTGGCCAAGGCCATCCAGTATCATATTTCCATTGAATCAAAACCAGGGTTCGGGACCACTTTTGTTTTGTCGTCCGGAATCCGGTAAAATCACAAAAGCCGGGAGCGGATTCCCGGCGCAGTAAAGTTTTACATTTTTTTCTTGGTGGAGTCGGGCATCGCCATAGGCTGTTGCATGTTGCCCATCATTTTCATCATATCGGCAGGTTCCATCAGGCTCCAGTGTTCCACTGCTTTTCCATCTTTAAATCTGGCAACTTCCATCACTTTCATGTCTATTTTATCACCCGCCTTGTGACCCATTCCATCTGTTTTAACGGTGCCGGTGTAGTGGTTCCAATCCATCACATAGTCATCATCCGCCAGTTCTTTAATCACCTCCGTTTTCTGATCATCCATGCCGGCTGCGGATTTGGCATATTCTATTTTCATACTGTCGAGACCTTTTATATCACCTTTGTCGCCGGCATGATCGATTGCATCCGTTGCGATGTAGTCACCCAGTTTGCTGAAATCCTTGGTCTCGAAACATTTGATGATGGCATGGTTGACATCCAGATTGTTTTGGGCCGCCGCCGAAAGGCCGCTTTCCGTTTTGGTATTACAGGAGATGCCGTAACAGCTTAAGCCAAGGAATAGAATCCATAAGTGCTTTTTCATATTGTGTAGTTTAGGTTAAAAATTAAAAAGGGCTGGAAGAAGCAGGTAAGGAAGAAAAAACAACGTTCACAGGGAGTGGGAAGAAGGTTCGGGCAGGATTAAGGTATGCAAGATTTTTGAAACTTTAGCGCCACGACTGTTTATTTCTTTTTAGGGATATCATCTGTTGTAAACGGAAAGGGTAACGCGTGTGCCCCCGCACTGTGCTGCAAAATGAGCAAACCGGAGGCGGAATGATGCCTTATTCCCGCCCCGCAAAATGACCGGCCAATGAGCTGACCAGATCGGGATCACTGCCCAGGATAACATAGAGCGCACTCCCGTTTACAGTGGAACAGGCGGTGGCTGATCTTGAATGGAAATGGCGTTTCTCATATTCGGCAGCCTCCTGATAAGCGTCGAAGAAAATAACGGTAACCTCCGTATCCGATATCAGGGAACGGAAAGTGAAACGGGTTCCTTCATTTTTTTGCCGGTCGAAAGGTTCGGTCCATGAGCTTAGGAAAGATTCCGCATTGCGGACGTTGGGATGATCAATGGGAATGCTTATCGGATTATGATGCGTAGCGGCCATATCAAATAGAATAATTTACCAAGAACGCGCGGTAACGGTGGTTATTGCCGCGCGGATGATAACCTTTGCTGTTAAATATTTATGGCCCTTAACCGCAATTCAATATGAAAATGGAATAAATTTGAAGCATTATGTTCCGAAAAATGGAAATCTCCTGTTGAACAAATATCAGGTCATTATGGATGCTGTGAAAAAACCCGTTTTTCTAAAAGGATTAAAACGGGCAACAGGCTTGGCTTCCTGCTTGCTTTTTGCTTCTTTTGTCTTTCACCAGGTTCCGGAACAGCATGATGCTGATCATTCAATAAAATCCGTTCCTGGCGGCGGCGCCCCGTTAAAGGGAAAACGTAAACCCAATATTCTCTGGATCACAACAGAGGGCGTTCCCCTGAAAGTATTGAGTTGTTATGGTAGCCGCTTAATACAAACACCGAATATTGACCGCATCGCCAGAGAGGGCATGTTATTCCGGAATTCCTTTTGTACCAACGCCCTCTGCGCCCCCAGTCGGGCCACATTCCTGACCGGCAAATATGACCACCTCAACGGAATGCTGACTAATCCCGGCAATGCGGACAGCATTCAGGCCGGCAGTGCTTTTGATGCTGCACAGGAAACCTTTGCCAAAATCCTGAAGCAATACGGCTATAAAACCGGCATGGTGGGTAAATGGCATTTGGAAAACCGGTATGGGATACCGGCAAATCCGGGTTTGACCGGATTTGATTATTTCGTTTTCAAGAACGGGGCAGGAGGGCCTTATTATGATTCCAACGGCTATTTTCAAAATCCGGTTCTGGGTAGCAAAGAGATCATAGCCAGAAAATATCCCGGCTATATCACCGACAACGAAACCGATCTGGCCATCAAAGGCATGGAGCAAATGAAGAACGGTCCCTTTCTGATGGCGGTCCAGTTTTTCAGCGCACACCGGCCCTTCGATCCGCCACATAAATACGAACACTTGTATGACAGTGTACAGATTCCGGAACCGGCTACTTTCTGGGATGATTATCATTCCCGCTCGGCGGCTGCCAGGGAGGCCCGTATGCGGATTGAGGACATGATGGATTTCCATCCGCCAAAGGACCTGACCAGCCGGCAGCGCAGGCAATGGAGCTATCAGCAGCTGATGCGTCATTTCCTGGCCACCCTGAAGGCACAGGATGATAATATCGGCAGGTTGCTGGATTACCTCGATAAATCGGGACTCGCCAAAAATACCATCGTGGTATTTACCGGTGACCATGGTTTTTTTCTCGGAGAACACGGATGGTTCGACAAACGGTTCATGTATGAGGAATCCCTTCGCGTTCCCTGGCTGATCCGTTATCCGGGGTTGGTAAAACCGGGAAGCACCAGCGGTGCTTTTGTGGTGAATATAGACAATGCCCCAACGATCCTTGATATGGCCGGTATAAAAATCCCGGATGATATGCAGGGCAGGAGCCTGATGCCCATATTTAGGGGCAACGTGCCGGCGGACTGGCCGAGGTCCATGTATTATCATTATTATGAATTCGGTCCGCCGCACTGGGCCATGCCCTGTTATGGTATCCGCACGGAACGGTATAAACTAATCGACTATTATACGATCAATGAATGGGAACTTTTCGACCTGGAAAAAGATCCCGACGAAATGGAAAATCTCTTAAATAAAGAAGGAATGGAGGTTCAGCCCGAATATGAAGAGGTGCTAAAGGATCTTCTGTCGCAATTAACGGCTCTCAGAAAACAATATAAAGACAATACAGGGGGCCCGGTGAAATTCTGGCCCCGCCAATCTTACAATTAAAATGAATTATGCCTGATTTTACGACTTTAATCAATTTTCGAAAAAAGACGCATCAAAAGATGCTCCGGAATGCGACGTTTTTATTATGCATGTGTTCTGTTTTTTCCGCCTCGGGACAAGTGGAAATGAAAATCAATCGTCATTACCTGAATATCCCCGTGGGATACCTTGCGCGGATGAAACTGATTGAACTGCGGGTGAATGGAAAGCTGAAAAGAGAACTTCCCGTTCAGCTGGCAGAAGATTCCATCGGGTATTGGATCTATGTTGATGTTTCTGAATTCAGCGGGCAGAAAATAACCATTTCCGCTCCGGCAAAAGAACAGTCACTGAAACGGATTTACCAGGATGACCGGATCAACGGCGCTGACAGTCTGTATAAAGAAAGTAATCGCCCCCAGTTTCATTTTACCGTAAAACGGGGCTGGAACAATGATGTGAACGGGCCCATCTATTACAACGGCCAATATCATCTGTTCTGGCAGGCCTTTCCATTTGGCCTGGAGTCTAACATCGGATTTATGTATTGGGGTCATGCTGTGAGCAAAGACCTGCTGCACTGGGAAGAACTGGATCCGGCGCTGATGCTGGACAGCCTGGGTTCTCCGTGGTCGGGTACGGCGGTGATCGATAAAAATAATGACGGAGGTTGGGGAAAGGATGCGCTGGTTTTGTATTATGCCTGCTATGACCGCCTTTCATTCAAACAGGTGCAGTGCATTGCCTACAGTACAGACAATGGTAAAACGTTTAAACGGCATACGGGCAACCCGGTAATTGACAGTAACCGGGAACTGAATACCAACGATACCCGGGACCCCAAGGTATTCTGGTATGAACCAGCTAAGGTATGGGTGATGGTTTTGTTTGAAAAGGACGGGATGTCTTTTTATAATTCCACGGACATGCGAAAGTGGAGGAGGACCAGCCATATTGAAGGGCTGTGGGAATGTCCCGATTTCTTTGAACTGCCGGTGGATGGTGATCCGGCAAAGAAAAAATGGGTGCTTCACGGCGGATCAAGCGAATATTTCATCGGGCAATTTGATGGCAAAACGTTCACGCCGCAATCCGAAAAACTGCATTATGCCGAAGGGCAAAATGAAGGCGGCGGTGATCTTTTGTATGCTGCTGAGAGTTTTGAGAACATGCCCGATAACAGAAGGGTCCAGATGGCCTGGGGCAGGATCAATCATGAAGGAATGCCTTTTACCCAGATGATTCTTTTTCCTACCGAATTTTCTTTGAAAACGACACCTGGCGGAATCCGCCTGCTTGCCCGTCCGATCCGGGAGATTGATCAGTTGCATAAATCCGAAAAACATTGGGATCATATTTCCGCGCATCAGGCCAACGATGAATTGTCGCAGATAAAGCCCGGCCCCCTGCACATTAAATTATCCTTCCTGCTGGAAAATGGAAATAAGCTGTGCCTGAGATATCAGGGAAACGAGATCCTCAGCCTGTCGTCCAAAGATCTTATTCCCGGAGAAAATGAACTAGAGCTGCTGATCGACAAAACCGTTGCAGAAATATTCGTCAACCAGGGCAGCCGGTATATCGTTAAAAATCTGGTGTCTCCACGAAATGACCACAGCCTGGAATTCGATTCGGAAAAGTATGGCCCAACAGTAAACCGGTTGCAGGTTTTTGAAATGAAGCCGATCTGGGATAAAGAGTAGCGTTGCCACCAGAAACCGGTGCGAAAAAAAAGTGTCCCGGCAATTGAAATCAAATGGCCGGGTCGGGATAAGCATTCGACAGGGCCGCAGTTTCCAGTGGGTTCACTGGTTTTATCCCTAGTTTTTCGCACCATCCCAAAAAGCGGTCGTGCACCTGGTCCAGCGTTTTTTTCTGATCCAGGGTCAGTTCCAGCGCATGTGACCGGCTGATGGTCCGGATGGGCAGGCCGCGTTTACGCAGAAAATATTTAGCACTCATGGGATAAGCCACATGGATGAGGGGATCGGCGGATGTTATTTCAGACTGGAGCCATTCCACTTCGGAGGTCATTCCCGGGTCCGTGGCATTGTTGCACATCCAGACCAGTATTTCCGGATAAAAATTGCCGGCGATGGACGACATTCCCTTGGCGCCTTCCCGTAAAGACGTCATGGCATTGGGTGAGTGGGCATCGAAAAATTCAAATCGTTTGCTTTTACTCGTTTTGACAATATCCAACTTGGCTTTGACTTTTTCGGGAGCGATGGACGTATCCTTGTAATAGACAATGCGATTGGTATCGAGAACGTTTTTGAATATCTCCGGGGATAAAATGCGCTTATAAGGGGCAGGACATTCATACAGACCCAGGGGGATATTATCCGTCAGCCGGAGCATCTTATTAAAATTTTCCATCCACACATCATCTCCGTCATCCACATTGGCATAGTGCCCGGTAATCAGAATAACTGCATTCACGCCGGTATTGTAGATGCGTTTGGTAAAATCAACTTTGTCTTCAATAGTCAGTCCGAACGATCCCGTCGCCACCACCGGTACCCGCCCGTCAACATAACGAACGATGTGCTGGGTTAACTCCAGCCTTTCGGATTCGCTGATGCTGTACATTTCACTGCTGAGGCAATTCGCAAAAAAACCTTTCACTCCGGCTGCCAGATAAAAATCAATAAGCTGGGATACCACCCCAAGATCTACCTGGGCCCTGAGATCAAAAGGGGTGATCATGACAGGGACAAATTTTTTATCGGATAACATAAAAAATCTTTTAGGGTGTTGAATGGAACAATAAGGGCACAAATTATCAAAAAATAATGCAATTTGCCCCGTTTGGAGCAAAATAGTTTCGGATGCATGATGCGAAGATTCTGCTTATGGTAGTATTTTACACCGCGATTATCTTCATTCCATTTTTGAATTTATTCTTTCATGAAAAGTTTGCCATTACTGGATTTTAGCATTATTGCCGTTTATCTGTTGGGGATGTTGCTGGTAGGAGCCTATTTTTCGCGAAAGAATCGGGATGCTGAACAGTTTACGAGTGCAAAGGGAACGATACCGGGATGGGCGATCGGCATATCGATCTATGCTACATTCCTGAGCAGTAATACCTTTCTGGGTGTTCCCGGAAAGGCCTACGGAGGAAATTGGAATAGTTTTGTTTTCAGCCTGTCCATGCCCCTGGCCGCCTGGGTGGCAGTGAAATATTTCGTGCCTTTTTATCGTACCACCGGAGAGGTATCCGCCTATACCCACCTGGAACACCGGTTTGGTCCCTGGGCAAGGACTTACGCGGTCGTTTGTTTTTTATTGACCCAGCTGGCCCGCATGGGATCCATATTTTTCGGAATCGCACTTACCCTGCAGGCGCTTACCGGCTTTTCGATGACTTCCGTTATGCTCGTGGTAGGACTTTGTATTATCCTGTATACTGTTATGGGCGGGATCGAAGCGGTTATATGGACCGAGGTGGTGCAGGCCGTCATCAAGACCTTCGGGGCCATGCTGATCATCTATGTAGTGATCAAGGATATGCCGGGTGGATTTTCGAAAATAATGGACGTCGGCGGACAGTCGGATAAATTCAGTCTGGGTAGTTTGTCACTGGATTTTAAGCACTCCACATTCTGGGTGATCCTTTTATACGGCTTCTTTATCAATCTGAATAATTTTGGGATGGACCAGAATTATGTACAGCGTTATCATGCGGCGAGAACGTCCAAAGCGGCTTCCCGTTCTTTATGGCTTTGTGTATGGCTGTATGTGCCGGCTTCCCTGCTTTTTTTCTTCATCGGCACCTGCCTTTTTTCCTATTACAGTATTCATCCGGAAATGCTGGCCGTTGTGAAAGAGCAGGCTGCCCGCGAGAGATTGCCGGTCGGCGCTCTACATGCGCAAATCAGTCAGCTTGCAGCTACCCTGCAGCCTTCAGATTATGGAGATAAGGTAATGCCTGATTTTATTGTGACCCGCTTACCGGTGGGTTTGGTAGGGCTTATTATTGCAGCCATCATGTCTGCTGCCATGAGTACGATCAGCAGTGGTATGAATGCATCGGCCACGGTTTTTTCGGAAGATATTTACAGGCGTTACTTCAATAAGAATGCCTCTGAAAAACAGCGGCTCCGCGTACTTTACGCAGGAACGGTAGCGTTTGGCCTCCTGGGTATGATTACCGGCGTTGCGATGACGGGCGCCAAAAGCATTCTGGATATGTGGTGGGTGCTTTCGGGTATTTTCGCGGCGGGCATGCTGGGCATTTTCCTGCTGGGCATCCTGAGCAAACAAACCGGTAACCAGGCGGCAATTTTTGCAGCCGTCATCGGCGTGCTCGTTATTTTTTGGATGACCTTCTCTGATCAGCTGCCTGCTTCGTATGAGTGGCTGAAAAGTCCCTTTAATACGAATATGATCATCGTGATCGGAACACTGTCAATATTCCTGGCAGGCATATTATTTACAAAAATCAAAGGAACAGGCCGCGCATTGGAAAAATTATAAATCTTTTTATCACGCAATATGATATATAAAGAAATTCAGTTAACCCACGATCAGTCCGGGCATTGTACCAATACCAGTCATTGTTTTTCCCCGGACGACCAATGGATCGTATATGACAACCGCAACGATGATGGCGGGATCATGGGTGCCGGAGAAATCGCCATGGTCAATATCTATACCGGGAAAATCATAAGCCTTTATAAAACTGAAAATCAGACTGCTTTTGGTCCCGGGGTTGGTGCAGTAAGCTTTTCTCCGGTCTCGGACCGGGTTATATTTATTCACGGCATCCGGAATGCCAACAAGGAAAAACCATATTCATTTACGCGACGTACCGGAGTTGCTATTGATGTAAACAAACCCTTTGTTCCGGTGTTCATGGATGCCCGTACGATTACAGCTCCTTTTATCCCCGGCGCATTACGGGGTGGCACCCATGCCCACTGCTGGAGCGCTGACGGCCAGTGGCTCAGCTTTACTTACAACGATTACCTGCTGGAACAATTAGAGAAACAGGGAAAACCCGTCAGGGATCTCCGAACGGTCGGCGTTATGGTGACGGGTAAGCCGGTAATTGTAAAAGACGATGGCAGTCTTGAAAATAACAGCGGCGCGTGTTTTTCTTTTCTCCTGGCTGACGTGACAGATCATCCGGCACCCGGATCAGACGAAATTGAAAAGGCCTTTGACGAATGCTGGATCGGTAAAAACGGATACCATAAAGCCGATGGTTCCATGCAGCGGCTCGCGATTGCATTCCAGGGAAATGTTCATGATGCTGACGGCGTATTAAAAACCGAAATTTTTATTGCGGATATCCCGGAAGATATTCTGGAAGCGGCGGTGGCTGCACCTGCAGGGAATGATCCGTTCTTACGTCCGCCCGTACCCCGGGGCATCAAAACCCGAAGGATAAGTTTTACCAAAAAGGGCGTGAGCCCGAAACCGCGTCACTGGCTGAGATCCACGACCGATGGGAATCTAATCGGGTTTTTAGCTGCGGATGACCAGGCTATTATTCAGTTATTTGGAATTTCAACGATGGACGGATCCATACGGCAGTTGACGGCCAATCCGTTTTCTGTTCAGGGCCCGTTTAATTTCAGCCCCGATGGGAAATTCGTTGCTTATTCCGGAGACAATTCGGTATGGGTCACTGAAATTGACAATGGCCGCGCGATGCGTGCTTCCGGCCGGTTTACCGATGAGGAGAAACCCGATGGCGCGGTCGTCTGGTCCAACGATGGCTCCATGATCTGCTATAATCGCC
>DASRLM010000093.1:0-3586 GCA_035648455.1 Puia sp.
GAATTTAATTAATTATTTTGTTTTTTGATCAAATATGCCATTACTTAGTGGCGTAAACGCAATTTTTACCATTAAATAACCTACATGCCAAAATCTAACTTTTGCTTATGTTTTCTATTGGCTGTCTCATGTTGATTACGACCAAAAAAGGAAAGAAGGGGGATAAGGTCTCCGTAACCTATAATGGGATGGCTTCCTGGAATGCGCCCACCGTCCTGCCAAAAATGGCAAATTCCCTCGAATTTGCAGAAACCTATAATGCTTCTGCCGCCAACAGCGGATTAGCGGCGCCTTTCGGCGATAATCAGATTAACCGGATAAAAAAAGAGTACATGGCTGATCCGAACAGCGTTCCGGTCACTTCCCCGAATCCCAACGATCCGAACCATTGGGGTTGGGAGAATGCAAATGCCAATGTGGATTGGTTTAAAGAATACATCAAGCCCTGGGCC
The DNA here is from genome assembly GCA_035648455.1 of Puia sp. Taxonomy (GTDB): domain Bacteria; phylum Bacteroidota; class Bacteroidia; order Chitinophagales; family Chitinophagaceae; genus Puia. The sequence continues at coordinate 453 of DASRLM010000093.1, forward strand.
TTTAATCAGAAACATGATCTGATCCAGCACTTGTTCAAAACCCGGGATACTAAAATGATCATCTTGAAACGATTTTTATTTCTCTCTTTTGCGCTCCTGGCTTTAGTCCTTTTGACTTCAGGCAAGCCTCCGCAAACAGGAATTTCTTTTTGCGGAAGTTCATCGAACGATTTATTCCGGGTAATGAATAAGGAAGGGATCGCTTTTAAGCAATACAGCTCCCCTTCGGCGGCCATCGCCGGCGCCGCTGAAGGTTCTGGCGTAATCATCACAGCAGATGGATATCCGGGTAAAAAACTCGTTATCCCCGCAGCGGATATTCAAAAGGCGGCAGATAAAAAAATCAGGTTATATATTGAATATCCGTCTTCCCTGCCGGATATGAATATTCCGGATAGTGTTTTCGAAAGTAACCTGGAACGGGTGGTTGTTACGACCAGCCGATTCGGGAAGCACCTGCAAAGGATGGCCTTATTGGGCATCAATGATTGCAGCGTGTTGCGAGTTAAGGTTCAAAACCCGTTACTCGTACTCGCCAAAGTAGCCGGGTTTGATAAAGCAGAATACGGCATTGATGATGTGAAGACCTACCCCCTGCTTTATCAAAAGGATAACAGGATGGTGGCCCTGACAAAACTCAGCAACTTCAGAATAGGTCGTTATGGCCCCAATCAAGCCTGGAAAGAACTTTGGGAATATCTGTTGACCTGGGTGCGGGGCGCTGAGCAAATTCATTTCAAATCCTGGCCCGGAGACGTTATGCCGATGTATACCCGGTATCAGCCTTTGCCTGCCGGAGCGAGGAGACTGACCGTGGCCAAAGGAGTACAATGGTTTTATAACGGCAGGTTCCTGATTGACGCTTCATGGAAAGATATTTGGCTGAAATATCAGGGTGACGGCACAAATCCTTTTGGTCCGCCGCTGAGCCAGCATCTCCCCAGCGGCAATGGATCCCTGGGCATCCTGGAAGGTCACGCTTCTCATATCTATCATGACGGCTCACAGCAATACCGGTATTGGATCCGCAATGATGTTCAGGGGGAAGTGGCTTATGCCATGGCTTCAGCCGGGGAATTGTTGCATAAAAAAGAATATGGTGAGGTATCTGCCAACCTGGCCGACTTCATCTATTTTAAATCCAATCTTCGGGACGGACCGAGGAGAGATAAAGATAGTCCGGTATACGGCATGATCGGTTGGGCGCTTACCCACCCTTATGTTTTTTATGATGATGACAATGCCCGCTCGGTACTGGGAATTATCGGCGCCTCTGCGTATATGCATTCATCAAAATGGGATCAGGAGATTGTAGAAAATATCCTGGCTAATTTCAGGTTGAGCAGCAGACAGGGATTTCAGGGGGACCGGCTGGAACAGGATGATATACTGAAATTGGGTTGGAAACATTTTTGGGAAAGGGATCTGGTTAATCCGCACCCGCATTTTGAATCATGGATGTGGGCGGCTTACCTATGGCTGTATGATAAGACCAAATATAAACCGCTCCTGGAAAAAACGGAAACAGCCATCCGGCTAACCATGGACGCGTATCCGGATAAATGGAAATGGACCAACGGCATCCAGCAAGAACGGGCGAGGATGATTCTTCCATTGGCGTGGCTGGTACGTGTGGATAATACGGAAGAACATCGTCACTGGCTGGACATGGTCGTTACCAGACTCCTGGAAAATCAGGACGCCAGCGGGGCCATCCGGGAAGAATTGGGTGCAGGCGCTGGCATGTTTGGAAATTCCCATTCCAATAGCGCTTACGGCAAATCTGAAGCATCACTGATATTTCAAAACGGCGATTCGGTGGCCGATATGTTATATACCAGCAATTTTGCTTTTTTCGCCCTCAATGAGGCGGCCAGGGCAACCGGAAATAAAAAGTATACCGCGGCAGTGAATAAGCTGTCAGATTTTTTAATCCGGATCCAGGTGAAAAGTAAAAAACACCAGGATGTGGATGGCGCCTGGTTCCGGGCCTTTGACTATGGGCGCTGGGATTACTGGGCGTCCAATGCAGATGCCGGCTGGGGCGCCTGGGCGACCCTTACGGGCTGGATACAAACCTGGATACTGGCCACGCAGGTATTGGTGGAACAGCACAACAGTTATTGGGAATCTACCCGATCTTCCAAAGTAAATAAATATATGCCCCAAACCGTTGAATTGATGTTTGGCAGGTAATTCGTCTTAACCTGAAAAGTATTGGAGCAAACAGGGGCGTTTACTTTAGCAAGCCTGTGTTTTACTAATAATCAAATAAGGGATAACTGACTTATGAATTCAATTATAAAAGCATTGTTGGTAGCGAGTGTTCTTTTTTCCTCCTTCGCACGGGCTAATCCACCGTCCATCGTTCCTCAACCGGCAGAGATGGAAACCGGAAGCGGGTATTTCGATGTTCCTTCAAGCCTCACTTATCGTTTTTCAGGAAAATGCAGCAGAGAAACATCTTATCTGCAGAAAATGCTTCTCAAGGAATTCAATATATCCCTTCGGTATCTGCCTAAAGCGGGAACCCCTGATGTTCAGTTCATCATCTGCCCGAAAAATAAATCCTCCATGGGAAAAGAAGGATACTGGTTAAGCGTCAGTGATAAGGGAGTAAATATTACCGCCGGCACTTCTGCTGGTATATTTTATGGAATACAATCTTTGCTTCAATTGATAGAAAAGCAGGCAAATACCTATAAGATACCATTTGTTGTCATCAAAGATAGACCGCGTTTTCCATGGCGCGCTTTTATGCTGGATGAAGCCCGCTCTTTTAAAGGGGCTGCAACAGTCAGGTTATTGCTGGATGAAATGGCTGCTTTAAAAATGAATGTCTTTCAATGGCACCTGACCGATGACCAGGGATGGCGTTTACAGATCAACAGGTATCCCGCATTGACCAAGGCGGGCGCTGTTGCTGAGGGGACCACTGAACAGCATGCATTTTATTCCCATGAAGAAATAGCCGGTATCGTGAAATATGCAAAAGAAAGACATATAACCATCATCCCGGAAATAGAAATGCCCGGACATGCCAGCGCAGCCATTGCTGCATATCCCTGGCTGGGAACAGAAAAAAAGCCGATCGAATTGCCTGCCGGATTTGGCATTTTCGACAATATATATGA
>DASRLM010000094.1:0-2415 GCA_035648455.1 Puia sp.
ATCAGTCCGGAAGTTCTTTACTCCCGGTTTGATTACAACTTTTAATCACCGCTTACCGGTATCCTCCCGATGGGTGGCTGGTTTTTCTGTTTTTGCCGAAAGGTCTTCTGCATTTTTCAGCGGTTTCAAAAATTCTGCGCGATAACCCTCCTCATCACTACCCAGGGCATTCCGTGCCCATGCCCGGGCCTTATCATAAGACGCTTCCTGTTTGAATTCAGAGTCACGCAGCAACATGCCAAACTGGGCAACAGCCGATACAAAACGGAAATTGGAACTTGTTTCACGGATTCCGGTGTGCCCGTCCTTTACCGGGTGAACCATCAGTTTACTCACTTCGCCGTCCGGTTTTTTGTAGCGGAATTTAATGGTCATCATCTCATCACCAAAGGATGCGGCGGGCTGCTTATTTTCAGGCTGATATTTCAAGCCATCGGTTTTTTCTTCAAAATCATTTTTCACACCAACCGGAATGATCTCGTACAGGGCGGTAACGGTATGGCCGCTTCCCATATCCCCGGCATCTTTTTTGTCGTTATTGAAATCCTCTTTATTCAGCATCCTGTTCTCATATCCGATCAGCCGGTATGCCTGCACCCTGGCCGGATTGAATTCCACCTGTAGCTTTACATCTTTCGCGATCGTGAAAAGGGTGCCCCCGAATTCATTCACCAGCACCTTCCGCGCTTCATTGAAATTATCAATATATGCATAATTGCCATTGCCTTTGTCCGCCAGTTTTTCCATTTTACTGTCCTTATAATTGCCCATCCCATAACCCAGAACAGTCAGGTATATACCGGTGGCCATAGCCAATGACAGCGCTCTGCAAGGCAAGATTGCCGGAGTAAACATTCAAGGCCGCGGCAAAAATAACAATCTGTCCAATCAAAATTATTTACAGGGTTTTGTAACCAACAGCAGCGGAAAACCCATTTCTTTTCTCGTTCATAGAAACGGCGCTCTATCTCATTTCAGCATTGAGCATTCCATTTCACATGCCCACGATGCAGAGCTGATCCGCCTGGTAAAAGCGGGTCCCCCCTGGAGGGTGCTTACTGGAAATAAACAGCGTTGCAGGGTAAGCTTGAGTTTCTGATCTATAGTTCAATCCAGGACAAGACTAATATTGAAAATGGCTGCTCTCGCTTTTCCGATCAGCCACGACGGGCGGATAAGGGCCGTATTTATGCTGCTTCTCTGAAATCGGCTGGGTTCAACATGCAAACGTTTGCATGAATTTCGGCAATCGAAAGCAGAGTGAAATTATTTTATCTGCCTAGCTTTAAGCCCTCAGCCCTTACTTCGGCCAAAGGGACTGATCCTAATTGTAAAATAGAAATAATTAAAGACGATAAACATCCGGATATGAAGAAAATGATTTTGTTGTTACTGATTTTTGCCGCTATGGTTTCCTTTGCACAACCTAAACCGGCAACGATAAAAGAATATCTGAAAACATTCCCGACCTATCCCTTTTCCGATCCCAGTCCTGTTCCGCTCCTATCGGAGGTTTATCCTTATTTCCGTTTTGATGGATTTACAACGCAAAAAGTAAACAGGCAATGGAAAGTGGTTGAACTGGAAAATGATTATATCCGGCTGCTCATTCTCCCGGAGATCGGCGGGAAAATCTGGACGGCCATTGAAAAATCCACCAACCGGCCTTTTTTATATGATAACCACGTCATTAAATTCAGGGATGTCGCTATGCGCGGACCCTGGACCAGTGGCGGGCTTGAATCCAATTTCGGCATCATCGGCCATACGCCCAACTGCGCCACACCGGTGGATTATATGACCCGTCAAAACGAAGACGGCAGCGTCAGTTGCTTCATCGGCGCTCTTGATCTGCTGTCCCGCACTTACTGGAGCATGGAGATCAACCTGCCGAAAGACAAGGCCTTTTTCAGCACAAGGGCTTTCTGGTACAATACCACTCCGCTGGAACAGCCTTACTATCACTGGATAAATGCAGGATTGAAAGCCGATGGCGATCTGCAGTTCATCTATCCGGGTAACAAATACCTTGGGCATAATGGCGAACACAAAGCATGGCCGATAAATGCAGAAAACGGGAAAGATATTTCCTGGTACAAGAACAATGATTTTGGCGGATATAAATCGTATCATGTATTCGGGAAATACAGCGATTTCGCAGGCGCCTACTGGCATCAGGACGATCTGGGCATGGTTAGATTTGCCAACCATGATGATAAACCAGGAAAGAAAATCTGGATATGGGGATTGTCGCGGCAAGGCATGATCTGGGAAAAACTGCTCTCGGATACGGACGGCCAATATGTTGAACTGCAATCCGGCCGGCTCTTTAATCAAAATACCGAAAAAAGCAGCCTCACTCCTTTTAAGCACACGGCGTTCGCGCCCTATGGAACCGATACCTGGAAAGAATAC
>DASRLM010000095.1:0-2962 GCA_035648455.1 Puia sp.
GCTGCTGTATATCCGCCGGGTGACCGGAAGGAAAGGGATAAATGATTTATTTGAAGTAATGGAAGCAATCGGGAAATTTAAAAGCGTAGGTGCCTGACCGTTAGTCCCCCGTTGATCAGCTGTTTCAGGGAATCAATGCCAATTTTCAAATGGATCTCCACAAACTCATCGGTCACCTTCCGGTCGCTTTCCGTGGTCTTTACCCCATCCGGAATCATGGGCTGGTCACTCACCAGCAACAGGGCCCCCGTTGGGATCTTATTGAAAAATCCAACGGAAAAGATGGTTGCCGTTTCCATATCCACGGCATAGGCCCGTATGGTTTTCAGATATTCCTTAAACTTTTCATCATGTTCCCATACTCTCCGGTTGGTGGTATACACGGTTCCCGTCCAGTAGTCCACCTCGTATTCCCGGATGGTGGTGGAAATGGCTTTCTGCAGCGCAAAGGCAGGAAGGGCTGGCACTTCGGGCGGGAAATAATCATTCGAAGTTCCTTCCCCCCGAATCGCGGCAATGGGCAGGATCAGGTCGCCCAGTTTATTCCTTTTTTTTAATCCTCCGCATTTGCCCAGGAATAAAACGGCTTTGGGGCTGATGGCGGAAAGCAGGTCCATGACGGTTGCCGCCGAAGGACTGCCCATGCCCATATTGATGATGCTGATGTCCCCGGAAGTGGCACAACTCATGGCCTTATCTTCTCCCACCACCGGCACCTGATGCAAATCGGCAAACAGGTGCACATAATGGGAAAAGTTGGTGAGCAGGATATACTTTCCGAAATTCTCCAGTTGCTCGCCGGTATAACGCGGGAGCCAGTTGGAGACTATTTCTTCTTTCGTTTTCATAATTTTATGGTTGATGGTATATGGTGGATGGTGGATGGAAATCAGGTGCGGATTTGCAACAAAGTCCATCAACCATCAACCATATACCATCAACGAATCCAGCGATCTTCTGTAAATTTAGCAAATACCAGGCATGATTAAAATCTATTACCCCCCCTATCCTTTCAAGATCAAGGAAGAGGAATACGGTAAAGAATTTATTTTTGACGAACAGCGCAAGCAATGGGTGAGGCTCACGGAAGAAGAGTGGGTGCGCCAGAATTTTACACAATACCTGTTACAGGTTAAAAAATATCCTTCCAGTTATATTGCCGTGGAAAAGAAAATGAAACTGGGCGAAATGAATAAACGTTTCGACATCCTCGTGTATGATAAAGCGGCAAAACCCTGGATGATGATTGAATGCAAGGCAATGCACAAACCCCTCGATAAAACCGTACTCTGGCAGGCGCTTCATTATAATATCGCCATCCCGGTGAAATACCTGGTGATCACCAACGGCCAGGAATGCCATGGTTATAAAAAGGCGGAGATTGATTTTAAGGAGATAGGGGTGTTGCCGACGTATGATGAGTAATTTCCCGGAGTTTTTTGTTGAGGGATGACGGTTGACGGATGACCGGCTTCTATTGCGAATCCGCACCTGAAGTCGGTCATCCGTCAACCGTCATCCGTCATCCCTTATGGGAAAATCCCCAACTCCTTATAACTCGTTCCCACCTTATTAATCGCCACCACATAAGCGGCGGTACGCATGTCCGGGATCTTCGGATTGGCTTTCCAGCAATTCATGATTTCGTGGGTGGCGGCGATCATGGTTTCTTCGAGACCGCTGTATACCAGGTCGGCTTCTTCGGGACCGTGCATAATGAATTCCCTTTCCCTGGTTTTGACACTTTTGCCGGTGAGTTCTTCCAGCTGGCTCAGGATATGGGTATTGAGGTTTTCGGTAAATCTTTTTTCCATCCTGCCGTAGCGGACGTGACTGAGATTTTTCAGCCATTCAAAATAGGAAACCGTTACCCCGCCAGCATTGAGATACATATCCGGCACTACGAGCACCCCTTTTTTAATAAACACTTCATCGGCTTCCGGTGTAAGCGGTCCATTGGCCGCTTCACCGATGATTTTTGCTTTCACCCGGGGTGCATTTTTCCCGTTGATCACATTCTCCAGGGCTGCGGGGATCAGGATATCGCATTCCAGTTCGAGCGCATCGGAAGAATGGGCCAGGTTGGTGGCCCCGGGAAAATTTAAAATAGATCCTGTTTTTTTCCGGTGCTGAAAAACTTCTTCTTCATTCAGTCCCGCGGGATTGGTAATGGCCCCTTCAAATTCTGCCAGGCCGATTACTTTGGCGCCGCCCTCCCGGAAAAATTTGGCCGCATGATAACCTACATTGCCGAGACCCTGCACCACCACGGTTTTTCCTTCCACGCCCGGCTTCAGGGCCAGGCGCTGCATCACATCCGGAATATTACAGACTTCACGGATTCCGTAATATACGCCCAGTCCGGTGGCTTCTTTTCTGCCCCTCACCCCACCCTGGGTGACGGGCTTACCGGTAACACATCCCAGGGCATCAATTTCCCCGGGCCGCATGCTCATATAGGTATCGAGTATCCAGGCCATTTCGCGTTCGCCGGTTCCATAGTCGGGCGCGGGAACATCGGTGCCCGGGCCGATAAAATTTTTCTTGATGAGTTCGGAAGTATAACGGCGCGTGATCTTTTCCAGGTCGTAGGCGGAATATTTTTTCGGATCGATGGCAATGCCGCCTTTCGCGCCGCCGAAAGGCACATTCACGATGGCGCATTTATAGGTCATCAGGGCTGCCAGCGCCATCACTTCGTCGAGATTCACCGAAAGGGCAAAACGGATACCGCCCTTGCAGGGCGTTTTATGATGGGAATGCTGAACGCGATACGCTTTGATCACTTCAATCTTATCGCCGATCTTCACCGGGAAGAACATCCGGTAAACCGCATTACATTGTTTAATCTGTTCCAGGATGCCGGGATCCCAGTCGGTAAAGGGAGTGGCCTTGTCAAAACTTTTTTCTACGGCTTCAAAGAATTTATATTCATTACGGGCAGCCATACAATATATTTAAA
>DASRLM010000096.1:0-2673 GCA_035648455.1 Puia sp.
TCCTCCATGAGGCGCTTAACTTTTTCTTTTGCTTTATCAGATACGTAGATCATAGTGGTTGTGTAAAATAGTGATTTAATTTGAAAATGTGCGGATTTGAAAATTTGAAAATGAAAGGCAATTCATTCGCTGAGTCCGCAAATTCCGGCATTTTCACATTTTCACATTTTCAAATTATTTATCGCCCCTGCTTCTTCCCTCAAACGCCTCACCATACCCTTGACTTTTTCAATGGTAAAGTCTATTTCCGCTTCGTTCGTGTATCTCCCCAATCCAAATCTTAGGGAACTGTTGGCCAGTTCGTCTTCCAATCCCAGAGCCTTCAATACATAACTGGGTTCCGGTGAAGCCGACGTGCAGGCTGAGCCGGAGGACACGGCAATCTCTTTACTCAGACCCATCATCAGCGCATTTTCATCTACGTATCTGAAAGAAAGGTTGCTGACCTGGGGTAGCCTGGATACCGTGCTTCCGTTCACCCGGGTTTCTCCAATCATTAACAAAGCTTCTTCCAGTTTGTTGCGCAGGGCGCTTATCCGGAGGTTGTCGATTTTCATTTCCTTTACACAGATCTCACAGGCTTTTCCAAAGCCTACAATACCCGGCACATTCAGGGTACCGCTGCGCCGGCCCCGCTCATGGCCACCGCCATCCATCTGGGCAGTAAGGCTCACCCGGGGATCCTTCCGCCGGACATACAGGGCGCCAATACCTTTGGGACCGTAGATTTTATGGGCAGAAAAAGCCATCAGGTCAATCCCGTCCCGGATCACATCGACCGAAACTTTTCCGACTGCCTGGGTGGCATCGGAAAAAAAGAGAATGCCGTGTTTTTTGGCGATCCTGCCGATCTCCTGCACTGGCTGCAGAACGCCAATCTCATTATTCGCATACATTACCGCTATCAATACCGTATCGGGTCTGATGGCCGCTTCCAGTTGTCCCAGATCGAGGATACCATCGTCTTTAACGCCCAGGTAACTGATGTCCGCTCCGGACCGTACCATATGCTCACAGGTATCCAGCACGGCTTTGTGCTCGGTTTGAACGGTAATCACGTGATTCCCCCTGGACGCATACATTTCCAATACGCCTTTGATGGCCAGATTATCTGATTCCGTCGCACCCGATGTAAAAACAATTTCTTCTGGCAATGCATGGATAATCCCCGACACCTGTTCCCTGGCGATTTTCACGGCTTCTTCCGCCTGCCACCCGAAAAAGTGGCTGCGACTGGCTGCATTTCCATATTTTTCGGTGAAATAGGGCAACATCGCTTCCAAAACCCGCGGATCGCAGGGCGTAGTGGCATTATGGTCCAGATATACTGGCAGGCGGAGCATGGGCAAAATTACGCTTAAAAATCGTTCATCCTTTTTCCGGATCTTTGGGCATGCAGAAAATTGAACATATAGGCATTGCAGTTAAAAACCTCGCCAATTCGATTCCACTTTTCGAAAAATTGCTGAACCGATCCTGTTATAAGGTCGAAAACGTGGAATCGGAAGGGGTTAAAACGGCTTTTTTTGAATTGGGCAACGATAAGCTGGAATTGCTGGAAAGCGCCGATCCGGATGGCGTGATTGCCAGATACATCGCCAAATATGGCGAGGGGGTACACCACATTGCCCTGGCCGTAACCGATATTGAAGCAGAAATGGAAAGACTCGCGGCAGCAGGATTTCAACTTTTGCAGGACCGGCCCCGACCGGGAGCAGATAACAAAATGGTTTGCTTCCTGCACCCGAAATCAACGAATGGCGTGCTGATTGAACTCTGCATGGAAAGAGTTGATGGTTGACCGTCAACCTTCTTCACCCTCCAGTTTATTCAAACCCAGCTTTTCCATAGCCTGCTGGGCAGCGATCTGGCTCGCATCTTTTTTATTATAGGCGCGGCCCTGGGCAATGAGTTCACCACTAACTACGGCTCCAACGGTAAATAAACGACGGCCACCTTCCATATGTTCATCCAGAGTTTCAAACTCCAGGTTCTTTCCGTTTTTATTCGCCCACCCATAGAGCTTATTCTTATGGTTGATTTCCAGGTTTTCCAGATCTTCCATAAAAAGGTAGGGCTGTATAATGCGTTCCATGATCCACTGCCTGCATTTGTCATATCCCTTATCCAGGTAAATGGCGCCCACCACAGCCTCCAGTGTGTTTCCAAAAATCTGGCTCATTTTTAAGGAGCCGTCAAACTTATTGAAGTAACTGATTTTACGCAGACCCATCTTCACCGCAATATCATTCAACTGCACGCGGTTCACCATTTTGCTGCGCATCTCGGTAAGGAAACCTTCTTCCTTATAAGGATATTTTTTAAAAAGGAAATCGGCAATCACCGCGCTGAGGATCGCATCGCCCAAATATTCCAGTCGTTCATTATTCTGGTCGGAACTTTCTTTTACCGAGCGATGGGTAAGCGCTGTTTTATACAGTACAGCATTCCCGGGCACAAAACCCAGAACATTCCGCAGTTGCTTACGGAATGAAACAATAGACGAGTCTCCCTTGAAAATCCGATCTAAGAATCCCACAGAGTCAAAAATACTTATTCTGGTGTGAAAATGTGGAAGAGAATGTGTAAATGTGCTAATGTGCTAATATGAAAATGGCTGAAAAATGCGAATTAAGTGTTTGAATGAGTGTGAATCATCAGCTTCATTTACAC